>NZ_VPED01000013.1:0-74114 GCF_013417335.1 Acinetobacter sp. YH16031 | reverse complement strand
CAACAGGATCAACAGGATCAACAGGATCAACAGGATCAACAGGATCAACAGGATCAACAGGATCAACAGGATCAACAGGATCAACAGGATCAACAGGATCAACAGGATCAACAGGATCAACAGGATCAACAGGATCAATTGGATCAATTGGATCAATTGGATCAATTGGATCAATTGGATCAATTGGATCAATTGGATCAATTGGATCAATTGGATCAATTGGATCTATAGGGTCAACTGGATCAGTCGGAGTCACAGGTACATTTGATTCAAGTTCTGAACCAGGATTAGATGGGCTTCCACCACTCGATCCACCGCTAGCAGCAGCTGCAATTCCACCTACTAGCGCTGCGCCACCCGCGATCCAAGGTAAAAGCCCCATACCATCGGAAGATGAAGGTAATAATACTTCGATATCTGGAATCTGCTTGTACTGTTTCGCGACCTGATCAAACCAGTACAATCCTCCATCGTCTTCTTCAAATACAATGTCAGATGTGAGTCCATCTTCATTACTGACATAAAAGTTTTCAATGACCAGTCTTTCGCCATTTGTAAGGACCACAATTAGGGTATTGCCCTCTTGTAATAACTCGACAACATCGAGCTTATTAATTTTGGCTTTTACAATTGAAATAGCATCAAGCTGAACATTAGTTGCCTCTAATTTTGTTTGTTCTCGGCTTAACTTATTAATAATTTGAAGTGTTTGCATTATTTTTCCAATCTATATTTCTCCAATGTTGCAAAATTGTATGATTGTTGTTTTTATGTCAAACACACTATTCTTTTCACCTATTTATTGATGCAGTTCACACTTTTTAATTACATTCTTTTTCTCTTTATTAAAAAAATATATTTTTACTGAGACCTTTTGATTAACTCTTTTCAGAAATAAAAACTTAAATTTTGAATTTAACTTTTAAGAGATATGTCACACTTCTTCAATTTGTAACAAAAGTTGTAATAATATTTTTCTTAGACACAATATTACTGCTTAGTTTTCATCTATTAGAATGCAATAAAAATCTATTTCACATGATCAAGCTTGCACCATAAGCTTACTCAAGAGAAAATACCTGCAAAATTTTATGCAGTCTTAACAATGTCCCTACCTCTAGACGTTTTAGGCGGTATTACCGCTGAACAATTCCTTGCCGAATACTGGCAGAAAAAACCGCTGCTGGTGCGTAATGCCATGCCTGAAATCGCAGGCCTGCTAGAACCTGATGATGTCATGGAGCTGGCACTTGAAGAAAATGTCACTGCACGTCTGATCAAGCAGAAAGATCGTGATCCAAATCAGTGGTCAGTAAAGACATCTCCTTTATTGAAAGCTGACTTCCAGAAGATGCCTAAGCTCTGGACTTTGCTGGTTCAGGCTGTGGATCACTATTCGTTCGACCTGTCTGAACTCTGGAAAAAGTTTGCTTTTATCCCTCAATGGCGTCGTGATGACATCATGGTGTCTTATGCGCCTCAAGGTGGTTCAGTCGGTCAACACTTCGACTTTTATGATGTTTTTCTGGTTCAAGGCTATGGTCATCGCCGCTGGCAACTGGGGCAAATGTGTGATGCCGAGACCGAACTTGTACCGGGACAGCCATTAAAATTATTGCCAGAAATGGACGTGAATTTTGATGAGGTTCTAGCACCCGGTGATTTGCTGTATGTTCCACCCGGCCTTTCCCACTACGGCGTTGCTGAAGATGACTGTCTGACTTTCTCTTTCGGTTTCCGTATGCCAAATGTCAGTGACATGATGGACCGTGTAGGCGATAAATTTTCGGAAAATGAAGTCTTACGCAATCCATTAACTGACATTATTCGTGATCAAATTAGTGCTGCGGGTGAAGTCACAGGCAATGAACTTGAATATCTGAAAGGCAAAATCATGGAGCAGTTGCATAACTCCAATGTGCTTGAAGATGCCATCATGAGCCTGATGTCAGAACCAAAATATGAAGAGAATATTCCGGAAGCTGAAGAAATTGGTACAGGTGATCTGGAAGAAGCACTTGATCAGGGCTATAGCCTGATGCTTGAACCCGCTTCACGCCTGCTCTATACAGAAGAAGATGGTGAAACCTTGTTCTGGGCCAATGGTGAAGGAATCTGTATTTCTGAAGCATTTACTTCAAAACTGAAGCAGATTGCTGATGGTGAGCGTGTCTTACTGGATGAAGATTTCGCTGACGAAGATATACTGGAAGATGTTGCTGAGCTATTGAATGATTCTGTACTGATGCTGGTGCCACCGGCTGAAGAAGAATAAGTTTTTACATCTCGGTCATTTCAAATCTATAAAAAAGAGGGTCATATGATCCTCTTTTTTATGTATGAATAATTTTGAGATGATTAAGGCTGATAGAGTTCCATCACCACGTGTACGCAAGTATCGCCTTTCGCAGACTGAATATCCAGCATTCCACCCATGCGTTCAATACGCATTTTCATACTGCGCATACCAATGCTCATGCCATTTTTCTGCACCATCTCCGGATTAAAACCGATACCATTGTCCTGAATTTTTAAAGTCAGTTGATGTGGTTGTGTATATTCCATACTCACACTCACTTTTGTGGCCTGACTATGCTTGATAATATTGGTCAAGCTTTCTTCTACCACACGGATCAGGGTCAGACATTGTAAAGCCGTAGGTTCACGCTGCCAGACTTTAGGAAATGACCATTCTACGGCGATATCCATTTCTTCCAGCAACTGGGTAAATCGGTAACGTACTGGCGCAATCCAGATCACTGGCGTTTCAGGCACTTTATTGTCAATAGAAGAACCGCTATCGATGATTTGACGCAGGTCATCCCTAAGCAGCTTCAGCATAGATAAAAACTGTCGATTGGAAATGTTTTCGGTACTTTGATCCACCAGAATCATGGAACGCACAATCGAGCCACCTAGTCCATCATGCAGTTCATGTGACAGATTAATCCGTTCCTGCAAACGCACATTATCCAGTTCCAGCTTATGCTGATCACTCAGGCTTTTATTTAGATCTGCACTGACTTGCCGTACTTTGGATTCCAGCTGCGTATTAAATTTTTCGATTTTTTTAATATTACGATTCAGTCGTGTCCCCATAATTAGCACGACAAACAGGATAATAATCGGTGATGTATAAGGTGATAAAGGTGAGAATTCACTAACCGCCGTTTGACCCAGAATGATCAGATCTATAATGACACACAGCAAAATTCCCCACAGACAAAGCATCAGAAACAGATATTCGCCATTTCGAGTTTTAATTGCCCAGTAGCTAACATAGATGACACAACTAATATAAAGCAGCACATAGCAGACAAAAGCAACACTTAGCACTGCTTCTAAATGATCTAAAGAACTGGCTATGATGAATAGACTGAATAAAGCAGTCACCCCGATAAGTCCCCGCTCCAAACGCTGAAATTTCTGCTTCAAGAACCGAATTAGATACAGACAAAAACAGTGCATATAGAGGATAAAGAAAATCAGATTGGCTTTACCGGCCCATATACTGGAGGGAAAAGGAAAATTCTCTGTGGTTAATACATTGGAGATAAACAGAATCCACAATAATGAACTCAACGCCAGCCAGCCAAAAGTGGTTTCTGAACGTCGGAATAGCCAGATAATCAGGCTAATGACTCCAATCGTACCGGATAGAATCATATTAATCTGAAAGAGCGTACGGCGATCCCAGATCTTTTTTGAGTAATGCTGGTCATTGGCCATGATGTTGTGAAATTCAATTCTGCCAAGCCCTGCACCCTGGAAACTATAGCCTCGTACATAAATCAGCAGTTCATTGTCTGTCTGCTTCAAGCCCGCAATGGGCAAAATCCAGTAACGTGGTACATTCCAGCTTTTAGACAAAGGCTCTTGCAGGTTTTGATCCGACCACAGCAGATCATCATTCAAGAAAACAGCTCCAGCAGAATTTAGATAGTCAATCCCAAAAACAATGGGTTCAGCCAGACGTATATTGTCCTGACAAGACCAACCCCATCGAATTTTATACCAGGCACCCCCATTATATTTCGGCCAGTTATTTTTCCAGTTATCCGGTAATGTCACAGGTTGCCAGCCTCCCTCCGGAATTTTGAGATGGCTCGACACTTGAACTTTTTGTTGCTGTTCAATGTTCACCTGACAAAGCTCGTTAATCTGAAAATTATTCTGTGCCAGACTGATGCAAGAGAACAGGCTCAGCCAGCTCCCTATCATTAATAGAGCGATGAGCCTTAGTCTTTGTCCAAACATCTTGCTAACGGATAGCATTCGCACTAAAGAATACCTAAATGCCGGGCGGTGCTCACTGCTTTAGTCCGCTTGCTAACAGAGAGTTTGCGGTAAATATGCTTAATATGACTCTCTACGGTATAACGTGACACACAGAGTTCATCAGCAATTTCACGATTGCTAAGCCCCTGTGCCACTAATGAAAGAATTTCTTTTTCCCGTTGTGTCAAGCTTTCCTGTTCTGGATCAGGTACAACCTGTTCCCAGGAGGAAGATGGCTCTGAACTGGAAATCTGCTTGAGAATTTCACGCGCAATAAAAGGATCAATGGGTGCTCCGCCCCGCAAAATACTATGAATTGCGAGACTCACTTCTGTATCATCGCGTTCCTTGAGTACATAACCGGTTGCTCCTGCCTTAATTGCTTTTAACAGGCTGTCCTGAGTACTCCAGGCAGACACCACTAGTATTAAGGTTTGTGAACCGAGCTCTTGTATTTTTTCTATAATGGAAATGCCATTTCCATCTGGTAGTCCAAGATCAATCAGTGCTAAACAGAAGGGTTCTTGTTGCAGAAGATATTCGGCTTCCCTGACATTATTGGCGAATAGCAATACCTCATCGCTATACCCTAGATCCTTCAAAATATTTTTTAAACGGCACTGAATGACATATTCGTCTTCAACAATTAATACAGGTACCGGTAGTACGGCGTCTTGTGCTGTCATAAGCACACCCCTTATCGTTATTCTTATCACCCCATTGAAATTAAAATATAAACAAAAAAAGAAGAAAAATCATGAGTTTTTTTAACTTTATTGTGAGTAGCTCTAAGTATGAATAATTTTGAAAGCAGAGTTCTTGTTCTTGGAAAATTCAAATTTATAAACCATAAAAATGCCATCTATTTTAAGATGGCAATTTTTGTATGTTTCAAATATTAGGTAGCAGTTTATTTTTTACTTTTCTTCTCAGGACCATATTGCTGCTTCAAATACTCCACAATATCTTTAGACTCAAACATTTTTGTATTGGTATTCGGATCAACCAGATAAGGAACTTGGATATTGTTCCCCATTACTTTTAGTATCTGTTCACGTTTACCCCCCGATAAGGGTTCATATTTACCCGGCTTTAAACGCAGTTTTGCTGGTCCATAATCTTGCCAGCGTTCCTTCGCGACGTTATGAAAAATGAATGGTATTTCCAGCTCGCTTAGAACAGCACGTACTACTCGAGTAAACGGACTCGCTTCAAAGCCCCATAATTCTAATAACTGTTTAGGTGCTGGACGATCAATAATCTGTTTGTTGATCCATACACCGCGGGCTCCATTCACGATGGTTCCGGCAAAAGCGGCCACTGGAATTTTAGGATATTGCGTGTATTTACTCGGTGTCTTGCCATTTTTGCCATAATGCTTGAACAGGTGATGAATAATATCTTGTGACTCATACATCTGATCCCCCGTATTTTCATCTACTAAAAATGGAAAGCGGGTTCTGCCTCCCAGCTGTTTTACGATCGGACGGTATTTGGTACCACCCTTAGGACATGGATAAACTTCATAATCCAGATTAAGCAAGGTCAATACCTCACGGACACGACGACAAAATGGTGAACCTTCAAATTCATACAGCTTGATTGGCTTCTCAGGCTGATTTGGAAACGGCGTGCCCACCATACCTCGACCGCCTTGAGTAAATGACGATGCCAGTGCTTGAGCAACCTTGATTTGATGTGGGAGCATTGTTGTTATCCTTTTTTGTTTTAAGAACCGTGAAAGTATGCTATTTGAGTGACTTTCACGGTATTGCTGATTTTTATTATTTTCTGTCAGTTTAAACAGATAGCTGATTAATCGACTAGTTTTTCCTGCGAAAGTACAATGCCGTTGTTATCAGCATAGACATACTCGCCCGATTTAAACGTGACTCCACCAAAATAAAGCGGCACATCAACTTCACCAATTCCCTTGCGGTTGCTCTTTTGAGGAATAGAAGCCAAGGCATGTACACCAAGATCAAGTTCAGCAATCGCATCGACATCACGGACACAGCCGTAGATAATCACACCATTCCAATGGTTTTTCACCGCAGATTCAGCAATCAGGTCTCCCATCAATGCACAACGCATAGAAGCACCACCATCTACAACCAAAACCTTGCCGGTACCATCTGTCGCCAATAACTCTTTTACGCGAGAGTTATCTTCAAAGCATTTTACGGTCACAATCTGGCCGCCAAAGCTTTTACGTGCACCATAGCTTCTAAAGAATTTGCCATCCAGGCATGGGGTGACTACCTGCAGGTCTTTATCCGGATTATCATCAAGCAGGTCACAAGTTACAAATGGTACGCTGGACACGATTTTTTACCCTCATTTCATTTTTTGTATGGCTAAATTATCATAAATTTCAAATTTCACAGTCTGATTCAGCGCTGCATATACCATAGTATGAGCCACCTGCTCTGCTGTCACTGGCTTGTATTTAAAAGAATCGGGGATGAAATGCGAAAACTTGTCAAACAGGTTCTGTGCCGCATCTTCCAGTAAACGCTGATGATCCCGCTCACCAATCAGCAAAGAAGGTCGGAACAAGCTGATACGCTCCAGAGACAAGGTCTGGATATAATCCTCTAATTCACCCTTTACCCGATTATAGAACAGTCTGGATTTTGAATTGGCACCCATCGCACTAATCAACAGATAATGAGCATCCGTTTGCTGCACCAGTTCGGCAAAATGGGCGTTGATGGTGTAATCGGTATTATAAAAAGCTTCTTTCGAACCTGCTTTCTTTAAGGTAGTACCCAGACAGCTAAAGGCATGAGTATGGCCACTGACATCCTGATCATTGAGCATTAAAAAGTCCTCAACGACCACCTGCTTGATCTTGTGCCATTGTTCAAATTCTGGTTGATGTTTACGCACGATGACGCTAATACACTTACAACTAGGTTCATTTACTAGCTGTTGCACCAAAGTCTTTCCGACCAAGCCTGTAGCGCCAATCACGATAGGATATGTAATGGTTTTAGTCATTTTTTGTACGATCTCCCTGCTTAGATACTAATCTAACGTTTTCTTTAGAATTTTTCTGCAACTAAAATGTTGTCAAAGCATGTCAAGACTTGACTTAAGCCCATAGTTTCCTCAAAATATGGCACTTGTTTACGGGCTGGTGATAGTTCTTCTGATGTGGTTTTCAGTTGAGTTTCAGCCCGCCCAGACCAATCTATTTCAAGGAGTGCACGAGTGGCAAACTCTGCTCAAGCAAAAAAACGTGCTCGTCAAAACGTTAAAGCACGCAAACACAACGCAAGCTTGCGTTCTATGGTTCGTACATATCTTAAACGTACAGTAGCTGCTATTGCTGCTGGCGACTATGCTGTTGCTACTGAAGCTTACAAAAAAGCTGTTCCAGTAATCGACCGTATGGCTGACAAAGGTATCATCCATAAAAATAAAGCAGCTCGTCATAAGAGCCGTTTGAACGCGCAAGTTAAAGCATTAGCTTCTAACTAATCGCAAATCAAAAGAAGCCCTTTTAGGGCTTTTTTTGTGCCTGAAATTTAATACCAAATCAATAATAAAGAATGATGAATACCAGATTATTCCCAATCCTAGTTATAGAAATCTTCTATTCAAATAAAAATAGAATAAATTATTCATCCTTATCCATAGAATGAGGCGTTGTGGTCTGATCTTGCTGCGCATTGTCTGTATCACGCTGACAAGCAGTTAATCCCAGCATAACGACTAAACTTAAAATTGTGATTATTTTCATGATGACTCCTATGCTTCCAAAATTGGTTTAAATATCAGCATAGTGATATTTCATCATTACTCTATTTCACTTTCATACGATAAATGTAAAAAGCTCAACCTAAATGATTGAGCCTTTGAATTATTTATTGACCTTTAATTCGGTATTCTGAAATTGGGAAATATCCAGCTCATGCACTTTGCCACGCCAGATCCATTTTAGTTTAGATTCCTCAAATACATCGCCCTCAAACCAGACAAACAGACCTTCCATCATTTTCGGCCAGTCTTCACGGCTGACTTCCTGATGCCCAGACATCACTGCAATCATCGCTGCCAGAATGGTGTCATGACTGACCGCCAGACTGAGTCCATACGGCGTTTTCGGATGAGTGTTATAAATCAATTCCAGTACATCCACTACGCCATTAATTGGATGTTTCATTCCGGGCAAGGCATTATTGACGAAGCTATTGATAAAGCCCAATGCCCCCTGTTTCTTGAAATATGGCCCTGCTTTTTGAATATCCAGTACAAAGCTGCCTGGCTCAACTAGCAAACCCTGTTCAACGATTTCAATCTTATGGGTATGCGGTGCTTTATCCGTTGCATCTGCCCCCTCGATCATCAATGCTGCGGTATCTACACAGCGCTGAATCGGACTCGATATGCAATGCTGGATATGCCGATCTGTTTGATTGACCAGAAAAGCGCCCCATTCCTGCGCCAGATCACGTCCTTGCGGCGTCAACTGCAAATCGTAACCTGCCAGTCCCTGACCAGCGACATCTTCACGCAGAGAATGCCGCGTAAACAGAGTCACAGGGGTCTTGGTATCAGGCAATAAATCTATTGCACTGAGCATACTTGGTGGAAGCAGTTTTAATGCCACAATCTTGCCAACTGATCTATCAACGGAATCTTCCTCACTATACCATGAACGGCTATGAGCTCAATCATTGTCTTGCATGTCTGCCAGTGCCCGTAAAGCCAGTGCTTTCATTGCTTCATTCTTATAGGCGATAAACCCGCCATTCAGTAAGGTCTTGCGCTGATTGTAGATGAATGGCCGACCTTCCAGATCAACCAACCCTCCACCAATTCGCTCGAGCATGCATTGACCGGCACTGGTGTCCCATTCCGAGGTTGGATGGAAACGAGGATAAATATCTACCCAGTCTTCAAGAAACATGCAGAATTTATAGGCACTTCCTGCCTTGAACTCGGTGTACGCGCTAAGTTTAGCCAGACTTTGTAGATACTCGACATATTTTGGTTTTTGCTGACTGCTCTGACTCAGACCGACAAAGACATCCTGATGATCGGTAGCTGCCTCATAGTCAAACCATGCCTGATTCTGAATATCGTATTTAATCGGCAAGCCTTCTTCAGGACAGAAATAAATTAGCTGCTGTGCAGGAATCGCCAGAATCGCAAAAGTTGTCAGACTACCTCTGACCAGACTCAGGTTAATCGTGAATTCTGGACGCTGGTGCAGAAACTCTTTGGTGCCATCCAGAGGGTCAAGCAACCAGAAGTCTGTCCAGGCATGACGCTGATCCTGCTGCCCCTCTTCTGACAATAAAGGTAATTCTGAAATTTCCGCCAAAGCCTGGGTCAAATAACTATTCACCCGATAGTCTGCCTGGGTCACCGGAGAATCATCACTTTTCTTGACAATATCAAACGCAGCACCTGAACAATAACGCTGATATTCTTCTCGCAAAATTTCACAGGCCTGTGTCAAAATGGGCACAAACTGCAAAATCATCGGATCTTGTGGTGCTATTGTCGCTTTAAACATAGAAAACCTTATATGTCGAATTGCTCAGAAAAACCGCCTGTCATTTTTGATATGGACGGAACTTTACTTGATCTTGCCTACGATGATTTCATCTGGAACGAATTATTACCGATCCGTTATGCTGAAACACATGGCTGTAGTCTGGAACAGAGCCGCGAAACGCTTTATGCATTCTATCAGCAACATAATCATACCCTAAACTGGTACTCTTCTCGCTTCTGGACGGCTAAAGTCGAAGTCGACGTTCTGGCCATGCAAATTGAGCATAAAGATAGGGTTAGCTTACGCCCTTATTGCCTGGAATTACTCGATTATCTTAAAAATAATGGCTATCCGATCTGGCTTGCAACCAATGCCGACTGTGCCGGCCTGGCCTTTAAACTGGATCATCTGAATCTCAAAGATTATTTCGATGTCATTGTCAGCTCGGAAAGCATTGGACATGCCAAAGAATTTGTAGAATTCTGGCAAGGTCTGAATGCTTTGTACCCCTTTGATCCTGAGCAGGTCTATTTTATTGATGATACCGAAAAAGTCCTGAATGGCGCCAAGGCTTATGGCATCCAGAACCTGTTCTGCATCCAGCAACCATCTTCCAGTAAAGTTGCGCGCCAGACTTGCAATTACCCGATGCTGCACCAATTAACAGATTTAATCACTCATTTAAATCAGTCTGAGGTAAACAAGCAATATGCGTAAATCGTCTTTACCCGAAGATGCGGTAGGCATGCGTATAGATAAATGGCTGTGGGCGGCACGTTTTTTTAAAACCCGTTCCATTGCCAAGAATGCTATTGAGGGCGGTAAAGTCCATCATAATGGTGAGCGTGTAAAAGTATCTCGCGAAGTCCGTGTGGGTATGGAGTTGACGATTCAGCAAGGTATCGACAAAAAAACCGTAGTTGTAAAAGAACTTTCTGATGTTCGTGGTCCTGCACCTGTGGCACAGAAACTGTATGAAGAAACTGAAGTCAGTATCGCTCGCCGGGAATTGATTGCATCGCAAAGAAAGTTGCATAATCTAGCGCGTCCCGATCATCGACCAAGCAAAAAAGATCGTCGAGACATCAGTCGATTCAAGAATGAAAATAGTCAGAATTTTGATCAACATTGGTCATATAATGATGATTAAATTCAAGCGTCAGCATGTGTCGTAACATTGCTGGATTTTATAGAACACAAGGGAAATTTCTGTCACTATATTCCTGTGGAACGAAGCTCTAATGTAAGACATCCACTTGAGTACTAAGTTTGTGACATCGTATTGAGGTTGTAAGATGGATGAGAATAAAAACAAGGCGCTCAACGCTGCCTTAAGCCAGATTGAAAAACAGTTTGGTAAAAACACAGTGATGCGTCTTGGTGACAATACCGTGCAAGCAGTTGAAGCTGTATCTACAGGTTCTTTAACGCTTGATATCGCACTGGGTATTGGTGGTTTACCGAAAGGCCGTATTATCGAGATTTATGGTCCTGAATCTTCAGGTAAGACCACAATGACATTACAAGCGATTGCTGAATGTCAAAAAGCTGGTGGTACATGTGCATTCATCGATGCCGAGCACGCGCTTGATCCTCAATATGCCCGTAAACTCGGTGTAGATATTGATAACCTGCTGGTTTCTCAGCCAGACAACGGTGAACAGGCACTTGAAATCGCTGACATGCTGGTGCGTTCTGGTGCGATTGACCTGATCGTAGTCGACTCTGTTGCTGCCTTGACGCCTCGCGCCGAGATTGAAGGCGAAATGGGTGACTCACATATGGGTCTGCAAGCACGTTTGATGAGCCAGGCACTGCGTAAAATTACCGGTAATGCCAAGCGTTCAAACTGTATGGTGATCTTCATTAACCAGATCCGTATGAAGATTGGTGTAATGTTCGGTAGCCCGGAAACAACTACTGGTGGTAATGCACTTAAATTCTACGCTTCTGTACGTCTGGATATCCGCCGTATCGGTCAGGTAAAAGAAGGCGACGAGATTGTAGGTTCTGAAACCAAAGTCAAAGTTGTGAAAAACAAAATGGCGCCTCCATTCAGAGAAGCTCTGTTCCAGATTCTGTATGGCAAAGGTGTTAACCATCTTGGTGAACTGATTGACCTTGCAGTACAGCAAGAAATTGTTCAGAAAGCGGGTGCATGGTATTCATATCAAGGCGACAAGATTGGCCAAGGTAAGAACAATACCATCCGTTATCTTGAAGAACACAAAGAGCTGGCGGATACCATTGAAAAACTGATCCGTGAGCAACTGCTTACTACAGGCAAAGTAGTCGAAGATAAAGACGAAGAAGAACCAGCAGACTTTCTGGATGCATAATCCTTGAACGTCATAACAGAGCGCCCTACGGGGCGTTTTTGTTATTATGGAATAGATATTTTAATCGAGATCAATATGTCAGACGCAAAATTCAGCAAACTTTTGGACTATGATGCGATTAAACAGCAGTTTGGTGATGCTGAAGACTCAGCCACTTCTTCACCTGTTGAGTCACAGGCTTTGCCAGAATTTGATCCAGAAGACAGCTTATTTGGTAACTCCGATAAAGAGCAGAAAAAACCCGGTCTAACCGGCTCCCGTTTGCGTTCTTATGCCTTTGCTGTACTAACTCGCAAAGAATACTCCAAAGCTGAACTCATTGAGAAACTGGCGCTTTATGCAGAAGATCGAAATGAAGTGGTCACTTTGGTTGAAGAGCTATCTAGAGAAAACTATCAGAGTGACCAGCGTGTTGCTGAAATCATGTTGTCGAGCCAAAAGCGCAAAGGCAAAGGTCCCAATCAGATTAAAATGAAGCTAAAAAGCAAAAAGATTGATACTGCCCTGATCAGCGAAGAACTTAAGGAAACGGACTGGGTACAACAGGCTTATGAACTGAAACTTAGAAAATATGGTCCAGAAGTGACGAAAGATCCAAAGCTTAAAGCTAAACAGATCCGTTTTCTGATGTATCGTGGTTTTGAAATGGATGCGATCATGAAAGCGATTAGCCGCAAAGCCGAAGATTAATTCTTTTGTATTTGTGAAAAATATGCTTAGGCTATTTTTTTATTTTCCTCTTTGCCATTCTGCTTAATATAGTTTGCCTTATTACAATTAATCCCAAACAGCAAAAAGCTTTCAAAAGCTCAAATTAAGATAGTCTATTTTCATGATTGAATTCAATATTCCAAACAATATAGACATCCACGAAAGCAGCTGTGAATAGAAGATTGAAAGTAAATATTAAAGGAATGGAATACAATAAAGATTAAAAAATAAAGAGAGAATAGAGAAATTTTATAATTATAAATCTGGTGGCAACCCTACCAGCAAAGCTCCGGCACATCATAGATCTACTACCGTTGCTACCTTCCGGTCCTGGCGGGGTTCATAGAGTACAATTGCGAAGTAACCGGCAGGGCTACCATTACAGGAACAGAGTATAGAGATTTTTATTGAAGTTGCAAGGCCTGTATTTCAAATTTTCAGCATATGCTATCCGTTTGATTATTTTAAAAACAATATGCCCCAATATGCTGATTTCTTAATATTCTTCACAATTAATTCATGAATATCGAAATTCACATGATCTTTGTAAAACCTTGTTGCAATTTCTAAAAATGCCGTTTTAAATGTGAAGCTATAAACGGGTTATCTCTTTTAGAATAAATGAGCTGCGGATACATAATCTCGCCAAGAATCATGGAACTTATATGATGTTTAAGAAACAGGTATTGTGTGCCCTCACTGCACTCTGTACAACCTCTCTTTTTGCTGCGATTCCTATCGAATCACGTGGACTCAGCCAAGGTGCTCAATCAAATAATATCAGCACTCAATCTGCTATTGCTACAGGTGCAGATGCGCCTCAGACCAATACCAGCTGGCAGCTTATGCAAAAAAACCAGCAGCTTGAAAATGATCTACGCAGTTTACGTGGAAAAATCGAAGAACAAGAAAATGAGATCGAGAGATTAAAGAGCGAATTAACCAACCGCTATGCCGATCTAGATCAACGTCTTGAACTGTTGCAGCAAAAAATTGAACCTACTGAAGATACCTCCACGGAGGATAACCAACAGGATATTTCTCCCAGTTTAAGCTCTAATGCTCCAGTAGCCACTCATCAGGTACCTACAACGCAACAGCCGAGTGAGCAGGAAAAAGCGGCTTATACCATTGCACTGGATGCCTATAAAAATGGTGGTGCAGCTAAAGCCATTGCACCCATGCAGAATTTCATCAAGAATAATCCGAATAGCGTCTATATCAGCAATGCTCACTTCTGGTTAGCTGAGTTTAACCTATCCATTGACCCACCGAATTTTAATGAAGCAAAGAAGAATTATCTGATTGTGGTTGACCGCTATCCAAATTCTGCAAAAGCCTCTACTGCCCTTTATCAGCTTTATAATATTAGTAAGGATGTCGAAAAGAACGCTACTCTTGCTTCGCAATATAAAGCGAAACTACTCAAGAACTATCCGAAAGCTGAAGAAGTTAAATTTTTGAAGTAAATAAAAAGTCCCATAAAAAAAAGACACCACGAAGGTGTCTTTTTTAATTCCACTTTTATTTCTTTAGCTTAGCGCACAATGCCACGCTTGGATTGTTCGAGTGAATCAATCAGACGTTGTGCTTCAGAAACTTCTGGAAGAATCTCGTTACGGATTTTCTCAATAGCTTCCTGAGTCGTTAAGCTAGATTTGTAAATCAGCTTAAAGGATTCACGTAAACCGTTAATCACGTCTTTTGACCAGCCTTTACGACGCATGCCTTCCACATTCATGGCAAATGCATGTGCCGGATTACCCGATACCATCACATAGGCAGGAACATCTTTCAGAATCAGTGAAGCGCCCCCAATCATGCTGTAAGAGTCAATTTTACAGAACTGGTGAATACCTGAGTTACCACCAATCACGACATAATCGCCTACGTGTACGTGACCCGCCACACCGACATTATTTGCGAAAATATTATGATCACCAACCATACAGTCATGTGCAATATGGGTATTTACCATTAACAGGTTATGACTGCCAATTTTAGTAATACCTTTGTCCTGAACCGTACCACGGTGCAGACTGCAGTGTTCACGAATCTTGTTATAATCACCAATTTCCAGCCAGGTTTCCTCACCTGCATATTTCAGATCCTGGCAGACTTCACCGACGCTGGCGAACTGAAAAATTTCATTATGTTCACCAATACGTGTAAAACCACCCACCACGACATGTGAATGCAGTTTGGTACCAGCACCAATCGTGACATTTGGCCCAATAATACAGTAAGGGCCAATCTGTACATCTGCAGCAATTACTGCAGATGCGTCAATGATGGCAGTTGGATGAATTAGGGGATTATTGCTCATGCCTGCTCGACTTTCAGATGGGAAACCATAATTTCCGCGGTTGTTGCGACAATGCCATCTACTGTGGCAATGCAATTATATTTATAAATGCCACGTTTTTGCATCACTAATTCAGATTTAAGTACTAATTGGTCACCAGCAACCACTTGTTTTTTAAATCGAACCTTTTCAGCGCCAGCAAAAAGGAATAATGAACCTTCTTTTGGAGTTTCATTATTCATGACAAAACCAAGAATACCTGAGATCTGTGCTAATGCCTCTACAATCAATACGCCTGGCATGATTGGATAGTTCGGAAAATGGCCTTGCAGAAACTCTTCATTAATTGAGACGTTTTTATAACCAACAATGCCATTTTCGGTAATATCAACAACGCGATCTACCAGTAGAAATGGATAGCGATGGGGTAAATATTCACGAATCTTTTGAATATTCATTGGCAATTCAGGCTTCGTGAATGTAGGCAAATTCGACTCTGTCATCATAATTATTTACGCAACTTAAATGTTGATTCAATGGACTCAATTTGAGATTGTATATGATCCAATCGTTTCACTAACTGGGTCAATGGCACATCTGCTAATTGTCTTAAGCGAACCACTGTGCGTTTCCATTGCTGATTTGGCAACAATCCCATGCCTGAAGAATAAGTACCTTCTTCAGTAATGTTATTTGTCACCATTGACATTCCTGTCAAGGTCACATTATCGGTGATATGTAGGTGTCCTGCTACCCCACAGGCCCCCGCGAGAATACAGTTTTTGCCAATCGTGGTACTACCGGCAATCCCGCATTTGGCTGCAATCGCAGTATTTTCACCAATCTTGACGTTATGGGCGATTTGCACAAGATTATCAATAATGACACCTTGTTCCAGAATTGTGTCATCCAGTGCACCCCGGTCAATACTACAGTTTGAGCCGATCCGGACATCATCTGCAATACGGACTGAACCCAACTGGGCAATTCGATGCCATTTCCCTTGATAAGGTGCAAAACCAAAACCTTCACTACCAATTACGGTATTGGCATGGATCCGAACACGATTACCGATTTTTGTAGCACCTGTTAAAGTCACATGTGCATCAATAAAACAGTCACGGCCAATTTCAACCTGGTCGTCGATCTGAACGTGGGACTGGATAATCGTATTTTCACCCACCACACAATTCTCACCAATGACGGCATAGTGACCAATATAGGCACTGTCAGCAATGATGGCAGATGGATGAATTTGTGCGGTACTTTCAATTCCCTGAGTCGTATGCTTTTTCTCAAAAACGTGAGTCAGAATTGCAAAAGCCAGATAAGGATTGGCCACGACAATGAAGTTCTGCTGGGAAGTTAGCTGCTCTTTTAATTCAGCAGTCACAATTAAAGCGCCTGCCTTACTCTGAGCTGCCTGTTCCAGATATTTATCTGCATTGACAAATGCAAGGTCATGAGAGGTTGCATTTTCAAGACTTGCCAAACCTCTCAAACATAAATCTGCCTGACCTACATACTCACCTTGGACAAGACGAGCGAGGTCAGCTAACTGAAGTTTTTGATGATTCATCGATTATTTAATTGCATTAACCTTTTGAATCATTTTATCAGTTAAATCATACTTCGCGTCATAAGCAAGTACGGAATTTTTATTTAAAACCACATCTAGCTTGTTTTCTTGGCGCAATTGTTCAGCAGCACGCTTCAGATTTCCTTCAAAAGCCTTATTTACACTTTGCATGCGCGTTTGCACAGTCGCCTGTACCTGTTGCTGCACACCTGCCAGCTGAGTCGCTTTGCCTTCAAATTCTTTGGCTATTTTTTCACGTTCTACTGGTGTTTTTGCAGCCTGACCTTTTTGCTTAATTGCAGCAAGGTCTTTTTGAAACTGTGCAATCTGTGCGGTTTGCGGCTTGATTTCATTTTCCAGAGCGGCATTTTGCTGCTTTAAATAGGTACTGTTTTGTACTACTTTTTCCAGATCAACGATTCCATAATCATCTGCATGTGACAATGAAGTCAAACCCGCTAAAGCAATACCCATTGCCATCATCATTTTTTTCATGTTTTTACCCATTCAAAAAATTTTGCTCACAAAACCTGATGGCTTTATGAGCAAAATTTGTATTTAAGATCAAAGTCTTCTTAGAAAGTACGTCCAATTTCGAACTGAACATTTTGAGTTTCATCACCGTCTTTATCATTCAACGGGTATGCATAGCTCAGTGATAATGGACCAATCATGGTAATCCAGGTGAAACCAGCACCTACGCTATAACGCATATTGCCTGCATCGAAATCAAAGTTATCCTTACAATATTGGCGCAGCTCAGCAGATTGTGAAACATCACATTTTGTATCAAATACTTGAGCACCTTCAGCAAAAAGAACTGGACGAACCTGACGCGCCCAATCCCCCTTAAATGGAACAGGGAGAACTAATTCAGTACCAAACTGAACCAAGGCATTACCGCCCACTTCTTCTGGATCAAAATTACTCAAGCCTGAATTTTCAGCATATACACTGTCATACTTTGGACCTAAAGTACTATTTTCATAACCACGCACAGAACCATAACCACCGGCATAGAAGTTCTTATAGAAAGGTAGGTCATTACCATAGCCTAAACGGCCATAACCACGTAGAACAAAATCTTTGCCTAACGGGAAGAAAGCCTGCGCATCATAAGTCAGTTTTTGATACTCCACATCGCTACCTGGCAAGGCAATTTCTGCATTGACACGATGTGACATACCTGTCGTCGGGAACATTGGACGGTTTAAAGTATTATAAGACCATCCTAAGTTTAGGTTATAGGTTAAAAATTCACCTTGGAAACGATCTGCTTTTGGTTCTGTAGCACAAGGGTTAGCATCATCAATACAATAAGGACTTTGGCCTATTGTTTTACCATCATTTGCTAATAAGTAATCACGAACATAAGTAGAAACACCATTACCCGTAGTTACCTCAGTATTATCGATATTTAAACCTAAGCTTACACTCTGATTCTCATCAATTGGATAACCAAAATTAATACCACCACCAAAACTGTCTGTAACATAATTATTTACGTTGTAATTATCATCAAGCTTTGTTTTACGGTAATAAAGATTATAACCGCGCCGTACACCATCAATCGTGAAGTACGGGTCCATTACACTCAAGTTATAATAATCTTGAGTTTCAGAACGTGACAGATCAATCGAAACGCTGTTCCCTGTACCCAGGAAGTTAGTCTGACTTAGACCAGCCTGGAACGTTACACCACCACTTTGAGAGAAACCAACAGCTAGAGTACTTGTACCTGAATGCTGTTCTTCAACTGCCACATTCAAATCAATTTGATCTGGTGATCCTGGAATACGAACAGGTTTGATATCGACTGTTTTAAAGAAACCAGTACGTTCTAAACGCACTTTAGACAGGTCAATCTTCTCATTGCTTGCCAGCGCACTTTCCATCTGGCGCATTTCACGACGCAATACTTCATCGGCAGTTTTAGAGTTACCTGTGAAGTTAATCCGACGCACAGTGACTTGTTGACCTGGGTTAATATAATAGTTCAGGTCAACCTGTTTAGTTTCGTTATTGATTTGAGGTACAACATTTACTTCAGCATAGTAATACCCAGCATTACCATATTTACGTAGCAATAGCTGCTTGACCGCATTCACTCGTTCCTGAGAGTATGTGTCGCCTTCTTTATACAATTGCAAAGCTTGTAGCTCTTCAGGTTTATAAAGCGCATCACCCAGGAATTTGGTTTGTCCAAACTTAAACTGTTCGCCTTCATTGACTGAAACTTCAATAAAGACATTCTTTTTATCTTCACTCAGGTTCAGACTTGAATTGGTAATATTGAAGTTGATGTAACCACGGTTCAGATACATCGCACGTAAGGCTTCTAGGCTCGCAGCCATTTTTTCACGTGCATAACGGTCATTACGTGAAATGACCGAGCTCCAGCCACTTTCTTTAACAGCGAAAGCCTGCTTGATATCTGATTCTTTAAAGACAGTATTGCCGATAATATTGATATCAAAAACTTTAGCGGCTTTACCTTCAACAAAATCGATCAGCACTTCAACGCGGTTATTTGGTCGCGGTGTCGTTGTTACCGTAATATCGGCATCATAACGACCTTGCTGCATATATTGCTGTTCCAGCTCGGTTTCGACTGTTTGCAATGCAGATTTCTTCAGTACCTCACCTTCAGCCAGACCCATTTTTTTCAGGCCTTCTTCCAGCGCTTCCTTTGGAATCAGCTTATTGCCTTTCAGCTCGATTTTTGAAATTACCGGACGTTCTACAACCTGGAATACCAAGGTATTGCCCTGCTGAACGGCTTTAATGTCATCAAATAGTCCAGATGCATACAAGCTACGAATCGCATTGGCAATGATCGGATCATTCACCCGGTCACCACTGTTGATTGGCACCAAGCCGTACACATTTTCTGGAGTTAAACGTACCAATCCATCAAATTTTATATCTTGTACAATGAAGTCTTCTGCCGCATATACTTGTTGTGCTACTGCCATTGCACTAACGAGTGCCAAAGGCATAAATAAATGTGTGTGCTGCATGCCAGTCTTTTCCGCTGTTAATTATTCCATTTACGTTATTATAAACGCATAAAGTCATTAAATAATGCCAAAAGCATCATACTGCCAAGCAGTACCATACCAATTTTCAATCCAACCAATTGTATTTGTTCAGAAACAGGTTTACCACGAATTAATTCGATAAAATAATAAACCAGATGTCCGCCATCAAGCATTGGGATTGGCAATAAGTTTAATATCCCTAAACTTACACTCATTAGCGCCATAAAGGAAATAAAAGTTTCCCAACCCATTTCCGCGCTTTGTCCCGCCACTTTGGCAATGGTAATCGGGCCAGAAAGATTATCCAGACCAATCAGACCACGTACCATTTTGACGATCGAGTTCAGAATCATTGAAGACAGATGTGCTGTCTTGTCAAAGGCCATCACCATCGCCTCAACAGGCGTATAGTGAATCGTCTGTTTATATTCAGCAGGAATTGTCACCTTGCCCGGATCACTTTGAACTCCGAGCATACCGGTTACATTCCCCATATTGTCACGTTTGCCTTGCGGCATGACCTGAAGATGCACGACCTGATTACCACGTAATACATCTATCTTAAGTAATTTTTCTGGTGATGCCTGTACCACTTGTACCACATCGAACCAGTCTTTCATCTGTACACCATCAATGGCCAGAATCTTGTCACCTTCTTTAAGACCCTGACGAATGGCTGCACCATCTTCACTCAGTTTGCTCACCACAGCCGGAATTTCCGGACGATATGGCAAGAAACCTAGTGTATCAAGGGGTGACTGACTTTGATCTTTAAGAAAGTCTTGAATTGGTAACTGGAATATCTTGTTTTCACCCGCACGGTCTGCCTGAATCGAGACCACACCAGTTTCACCCACACGATCCACCAAGGCATAACTCAGTTTTTCCCAAGTTTCGACTTGCGCACCATCTACAGCGACAATCTTGTCACCCGGCTGCATCTGTACCGCGGCTGCCGGTGTGTTTGGTAAGACCTTGCCTACACGAGTATTCAGCTGTTCTTGTGCAGGTAAAAAAAGTACCCAAAACAGGACAACAGCTAAAAGCAGGTTAATGAGAGGACCCGCAGCAACGATGGCAATACGTTTCCAGGGATGCTGACGGTTAAAGGCTTTAGGCAAGTCTTCTTCTGCCACACTGCCTTCACGCTCGTCCAGCATTTTGACATAACCACCCAAAGGCAAAGCTGAAAGCTGATATTGGATACCGGATTTTTTGGAAGTCCATTTTAGGAGGGTTGGCCCAAAGCCAATGGAATAGACCAGTACTTTAACGCCCAGTTTACGTGCCACAATGTAGTGACCAAACTCGTGAATCGCAATTAAGGGACCGAGTAATAGGATTGCGGCTGCAATAATAAACAAGGCGTTCATGTCTTAACTTCCTTTATTCACAACATATTGCTGTGATAAACCTCGTGCTGTGTGATCTGCATGCAGGATAGTATCCAGATCGTGTGCTGGTTGATTGTCCATCTGGTTCAGGACAGTTTCAACCACCTGAGGAATTTGGGTAAATCTGATTTGCTGATTTAAAAATGCAGCAACTGCAATTTCATTGGCCGCATTCAAAATTGTAGGCGCAATTCCACCACTCTTCATGGCTTGACGCGCTAATTTCAGTGCCGGAAAACGAACCACATCCGGTTCCTGGAAATTCAGCTGTGAATGCTTAAACAAATCCAGAGCCGGGATATGGGTACTAATCCGTTGTGGCCATGCCAAAGCATGTGCAATTGGCGTGCCCATATCCGGGTTGCCCATTTGTGCCAATGTCGACCCGTCCACATATTGCACCATGGAATGAATAATACTCTGTGGATGCACAACAACTGTAACAAATTGTTCTTGAACTGCAAACAAATGACACGCTTCGATAAGTTCCAGTCCCTTATTCATTAAAGTAGCTGAATCTACGGAAATCTTTTGCCCCATTGACCAGTTTGGATGTTTGCAGGCTTGAGCAGGTGTCACATCATGCAATTGTTCAAGAGAATGGTTCAGGAATGGACCGCCAGAAGCAGTCAGTAAAATCTGATGAACACCGAGTTTAGGTTGACCATTACGTTCGGCATCAAAGTAGTTTTGAGGCAGGCACTGGAAAATTGCATTATGTTCAGAGTCGACTGGCAACAAGAGTGCACCATAATCTCGCGCGGCTTGCATCATGATGTCGCCAGACATGACCAATGCTTCTTTATTGGCCAAAAGGACACGCTTACCCGCTTTGACTGCAGCCAATGTAGGAAGCAGGCCTGCCGCCCCGACAATTGCCGCCATCACAATATCAACATCCGCATGCTCTGCGACTGAAATTAAGCCCGCTTCGTCCTGAAGAATTTCGATATCTGATAAGCCCTGTACTTGTAGCAACTGAGAAAGTTCATCGACTTTATTTGCAGGTACTACAGCCACTTTAGGACGGTACTGCTGACAGATTTCTGCCAGCTCAGTAATACGACTTTGCGCTGTCACAGCGAAAACCGAGTAAGCTTCAGGATGTTGCTGCAAAATTTTTAAAGTACTTTGACCAATTGAACCTGTAGCACCCAGTATACAAACAGCTTGTGACATTTATAAATCTACGCCAATAAGTTTTAAAACATATATGCCTGTTGCAAAGATAGGAGCTGCAGCAAGCAAAGAATCAATACGATCTAGTACACCACCGTGACCCGGCAAAATACGGCCCGAATCCTTGATTCCAGCACGACGCTTGATCATGGATTCAAACAGGTCACCTAGCACTGAACTAAACACGGTAATAACAGAAAGAATCAGGAACAGACATAGCTCTGGCCAGGTCATATCCAGATAAAGTGAAGCGACGGCAACCACGATGAGCATGGAGGTAAGGATACCGCCATATAGTCCTTCTACCGACTTGTTTGGGCTGACATTTGGTGCGAGTTTTTTCTTGCCGAACTTGCGTCCAACAAAGTAAGCGCCACTGTCTGCACCCCATACCAGCAGGAACAGGTACATCAACCACCATGGGGAGTTTAGCCAAACCGAGAAGATTGCTGTAACAGCAGCAGAAACCAGTACAATCCCGATGCCATGCAAGCTGACATTGTACCAGCCATCGTAATCAGGATAGGTTTTAACCCAGTAAATACTCAGCAACCAGGTCAGGATAGATGCTGACCACAATAGCAAGGCCACATCCCAATAGTATAAAGCCAGTGCAGATAAGGCTGCAGTCAGTAGACCATAACCCCACGCCACTGGCTTGATTACATTTTTACATTTTCGCGGCATGAGTTTAAACCACTCATAGCCTGCCACCCCGGCAGCCACAACCATCAATGCGAACATTGGATATTGTGATTTGGTCGCAAACATACAGCTCAGTACGACTGCAACCAGCACCAATGCGGTTATAATCCGCTCAAACATGTGTATTAATTCTCAAGTCTTTCTTGAAGAATCTGCTCTGATGTTTTACCGAAACGACGTTCGCGCCCGCCAAATACAGCAAGTGCGTCATCGAATTCCTCTACGGTAAATTCTGGCCATAAGGTCTCAGTAAAATACAGCTCTGCATATGCTGCCTGCCAGAGCAGGAAATTGGACAGGCGGAAATCTCCACCGGTACGAATCAGCAGATCAACAGGCGGCAAGTCACTCAAACTGACATATTGACCGAACACATCAGTATCAATTGCTTCAAGATCTAATTTATTTGTTAAAACATCCGCAGCAATCTGCTTCGCAGCTTGTGCCATGTCCCACATTCCACCATAGCTGATTGCAATGGTAAGCGTCATACTATCGAAATTAGCAGTCCTTTGTTCTGCTTGCAACATTAATGCTTGCAGTTCAGGAGATAAACGCGACCGATCACCAATAAAACGTAAAGCAATATTAAATTTTTGCATACGTGGCAACTGTTCATGAATCGTGTCTTCCAACAACTTCATGAGCAGGTCGACCTCATATTGGGGACGGTTCCAGTTTTCGCTGGAGAATGCAAAGACCGTTAAAGCCTGGATATTTCTTTTTCTACAATGTTCAACAATCGGGTCTAGAACCGTTTTTCCTTCACGGTGTCCATCACCTTTCTGCATCTGATTTTTTTTGGCAAAACGATTGTTGCCATCCATGATGATGGCAACATGTTTTGGAAGACGGGAATTTTCTTCAGAAGCGGTCATTGATGAATTAGACCTTCATCAATTCAGCTTCTTTCGCAGCCAAGCGTTTGTCTACTTCAGCAACAAATTTGTCTGTGATTTTCTGAATTTCGTCAGAAGCACGACGCTCGTCATCTTCAGAAATTTCTTTTTCTTTCAATAATGCTTTGATGTCACCCAATACATCACGACGGATGTTACGGATCGCAACTTTGGCATTTTCAGCTTCGTTACGTGCAACTTTCTGCATGTCACGACGCGTTTCTTCAGTCAACGCTGCCATTGGTACACGGATCGCATCAGCAGTAATCGGGTTCAAACCAAGATCAGACTCACGGATCGCTTTATCAATCGCAGCCACCATTGAACGTTCAAATGGTTGAACCAGCAATGTACGTGAATCTTCCACGCCTACGTTGGCAACCTGGTTCAATGGCACATCAGAGCCGTAGTAAGGAACCATGACACCGTTCAAAATCGATGGATGCGCACGTCCGGTACGAACTTTTGCGAAACCATGTTCTAACGAGTCAAGAGACTTGTTCATACGCTCTTCTGCGTCTTTTTTAAGATCGTTAATCATATGATCTTCCTTACTTAATTCTTAAAAGATGTATTTACTAAATTAGGAGGTAGTATAAAGGGCTTTGTAGCTCACGTCATTAATTGGTGACGTGAGTTCCTTCTTTTTCACCCATCACCACTGAAAGCAATGCGCCAGATTTGTTCATGTCAAATACTTGAAGTGGCACATTGTGGTCACGACATAAGCAGATCGCAGTTAAATCCATGACGCCCAACTTCTCGTCCAGCACCTGATCAAATGTCAATGTGTCGTATTTCACGGCATCTTCGTATTTGCTTGGATCTTTATTGTAAACACCATCAACCTTAGTAGCTTTCAGGATCAGGTCAGATTCAATCTCGATACCACGCAAGCATGCTGCTGTATCCGTAGTAAAGAACGGATTACCTGTACCCGCTACAAATACGCACACTTCACCTTGAGTCAGATGACGAATCGCATCACGGCTAGAATAAGATTCAACCACTGCACCAATCGGCAATGCAGACATCAAACGGGTTTTGATATTACGGCGTACCAAAGCATCACGTAATGCCAGACCGTTCATCACAGTCGCCAGCATACCCATCTGGTCACCGGTTACACGACCTACCAGACCGTCTTTTTGCAACTGGCTACCGCGGTACAGGTTACCGCCACCGACAACGATACCGACTTGTACACCCAAACCCACGAGATGTGCAATAGAAAGTGACATCTGATCGAGCACTTGTGCATCGATACCCATGTCCTTGTTTCCTGCCAGTGCTTCACCAGATAGCTTTAGCAGGATGCGACCAAATCGTGGCTTTTTAGAATCCAACATCATCAAACTCCAAATTATTTAATCTAAATTCTTTTAATTCAAAATCTTAAGCAGACTTGATTGAGATCAGCTTGGCAAATAAATCATATTCATCTGCATCAGTGATTTCGACTTCAAGCAAATCCCCTGCCTTAATCACACTTTTGTCGATATCTTCAACAAAAACATTACCATCAATTTCAGGCGCATCCGCATATGAGCGCGCTACAGCAACCGGGAATTCTTCTTCCAGATCATCGACTAGCACCGTCATTTTCTGGCCAATACGTTTTTGTAGCTTCGCTGCTGAAATTTCCTGCTGAACCTGCATGAAACGTTCATAACGTTCCTGTTTGATCTCTTCAGGCACATGATCTGGAAGATCGTTCGCTGTCGCACCTTCAACTGGTGAATAAGTAAAACAGCCCACGCGATCCAGTTGTGCTTCTTTCAGCCAGTCCAGAAGCATCTGGAAATCTTCTTCAGTTTCGCCCGGGAAACCCACCACAAATGTAGAACGGATGACTAGGTCAGGACATTTCTCACGCCAAACTTTTAAACGCTCCAGTGTATTCTCACTGTGCGCCGGACGTTTCATCAACTTCAGGATTCTTGGGCTGGCATGCTGGAATGGAATATCCAGATAAGGCAGGATTTTGCCTTGAGCCATCAAATCAATTACAGCATCTACGTGTGGATATGGATAGACATAGTGCAGACGCACCCAGATGCCCAATTGACCCAATGCTTCACACATGTCATAGAATTTGGTTTTAACTGGCTGGCCGTTCCAGAAGTCCAGCTTGTATTTGGTGTCAACGCCATAAGCAGAAGTATCTTGGGAGATTACGAGTACTTCTTTGACACCTGAACGTTTCAGTGCTGCAGCTTCTTCAAGCACAGAACCGACTGGACGGGAAACCAGATCACCACGCATGCTTGGAATGATGCAGAAGGTACAACGGTGGTTACAGCCTTCTGATATTTTCAGGTATGCATAATGTTTAGGGGTTAAACGGATACCCTGCTCAGGCACCAGATCAATAAATGGATTGTGTTTTGGCGGCTCAGGAACATACTCATGTACCGCATCCATCACTTCTTCATATGCTGCTGCACCCGTCACTTTCAGGACATTCGGGTGCATTTGGCGAATTTTATCTTCGTCTTTTCCTAGACAACCTGTTACGATAACACGACCATTCGCGCTCATCGCTTCACCGATGGCATCTAAAGACTCTTGTACTGCAGATTCAATAAAACCACAGGTATTTACTACTACTAAATCAGCACCGTCATAATCCGATGCGACATCATAACCTTCAGTCTTTAACTGAGTTAAAATTCGTTCAGAATCTACCAATGCCTTAGGACAACCTAAAGATACAAAACCGACTTTGGGGGACTTCATGAATCTGCGCTCCACTAGAATGCGCGTATTGTATGTCTTTTCGCATCATAAAAATAGTTGAAATGGCCACTCTTTGCATCACGCACTAAAATAACGCCATAAAATATTCAATATAAAAGCTTATGCACCAAAATGAATCATTTTAGGTTTACAGCCTCAATTTAATCCGTTATACCTGAGTTTGATTGGGCATCCCCGTCAGATTTCGTGCATTTTTCAGCAAAATTTTAACAAGAGTTCTAAAGTTGGCGTACATCTTGCTTAATTTGCCTCAAATCTGAACTTTGAAATTGTTATTTTGCTTTATGAAGATGCCATTGCGCCATTTTAATACAGGAAAACCACCGCTAATGGATCAGCCTCTTTCCATCGACTATCGCCTTTTGGTGGACAACCTGACCACTGCCATTATGCTGGTTGATAGTCATCTGAATATTTATTACTTAAATACAGCCTGCGAGGCCATGTTTGATGTCAGCCTGTTACGCGCATCAGGCACGCCGGTATTAAATATACTGCAAGCGCCAACAGATGAATTCAATACTGAAGAATCTCTCTATAACACACTGCATACTGGCCAACCTTATACTCGCCGTGAGGCGACGATCATCGTCAACTTTAAAGACATTCATGTGGACTATACGGTTTCCCTGCTCAATGCGGGCAAGCCAAATCATCCTTTATTGTTGATCGAGCTGAATCAGCGTGACCGTATGCTGAAAATCTCACGTGAAGAAAACTATATCCAGCAGCATCAAGTTGCGCGCCAATTAATTCGTGGTGTTGCACATGAGATCAAGAATCCACTCGGTGGCATTCGTGGTGCAACCCAGCTTCTGGCACGTAGCCTTGAAGATCCAAAATATAAAGAGTTCACTGACATTATTATTAGTGAAGTGGATCGCCTGAGAAATCTGGCAGATAGCATGCTCGGTTCACGCCAGTTACCAAGCTATGAAATGGTCAATGTGCATGAGCCTTTAGAACGCGTCCGCTCACTGATTGTGAATCAGACTAAAAAGAAAATTAAAATTACCCGGGACTATGATCTGTCCCTGCCAGAAGTTCTGGCAGATCGCGATCAGCTCATTCAGGTCATGCTAAATATCTGCGTGAATGCCGTTCAGGCCATGACAGAAAACAAGGATTTCTTTGTCGAGCATCAACCGGAACTTATTTTAAGAACCCGGATTCAGCGTCTTTATACCATTAGTGGTGTGATTCACCGATCTGTGGTTCGAATCGACATTGAAGATAATGGTCCGGGTGTTCCAGACGATATTATCGAAGCTGTGTTCTACCCGCTGGTGACCAGCCGTGCCAAAGGTACCGGACTAGGTCTCAGCATTGCTCAAAATATTATGCATCAACATAACGGAATGATTGAATGCCAGTCAGTTCCAGGAAAAACCGTATTTAGCTTATTTTTACCTTGGGAGTCAGATCATGTCGCGAAATAAAATATGGGTGATTGATGACGATCGTGCCATGCGTTGGGTACTAGAAAAAACATTTAAAGAAGAAGGCTTCGACGTTACCAGTTTTGAAGAAGCCCAGTCAGCACTTGATCAGTTGGGCGTAGATGCACCTGATGTGATCCTGACCGATATCCGTATGCCAGGTATTGATGGTCTGACCTTTTTAGGCAAGGTGAAAAATACCAATCCTGATCTGCCAGTTATTATTATGACGGCGCATTCAGATCTGGAATCTGCGGTATCCAGCTATCAAACAGGTGCTTTTGAATACCTGCCAAAACCATTTGATATTGATGAAGCGCTAGCACTGGTCAATCGTGCGATTTTACATATCACCAAATTACAGCAGCAAGAATCTGCCAAATCTGCACCAACGATTCAGTCAACTGAGATCATTGGTGAATCGCCAGCGATGCAGGAAGTATTCCGTGCCATTGGTCGTTTGTCTCAATCACACATTACCGTACTGATTAATGGTGAATCCGGTACAGGTAAAGAACTGGTTGCGCATGCCCTACATCGCCATTCACCTCGTAGCAATAAACCGTTTATTGCACTAAACATGGCTGCAATTCCAAAAGACCTGATTGAGACTGAATTATTTGGTCATGAAAAAGGCGCTTTTACCGGTGCAAATACACAGCGTCAAGGCCGTTTTGAACAGGCTAACGGCGGTACGCTATTCCTGGATGAAATTGGCGACATGCCTTTTGAAACACAAACGCGTTTGTTACGTGTCCTGGCTGATGGTGAATTCTATCGTGTTGGTGGTCACATTCCGGTTAAAGTTGATGTACGTATTGTAGCTGCAACGCATCAGGATCTGGAAAAGCTGGTACATGACGGCCGCTTCCGTGAAGACTTATATCATCGTCTAAACGTGATTCGTATTCATATTCCTAAACTGGCACATCGCTCTGAAGATATTCCAATGCTGGCACAGCACTTCCTGGCGCGTGCAGGTAAAGAACTGGGTGTAAATCCTAAAATCTTACGTCCTGAAACTCAGGAATATATGCAGAAGCTGCCTTGGCAAGGTAATGTGCGTCAGCTTGAAAATACCTGTCGCTGGCTAACCGTGATGATCACAGGCCGTGAAGTTTATCCAGAAGATCTGCCACCTGAATTAAAACAGATTCCAATTCAGCAGCAAGATCCGGGTGCTCCAATTCCAAACCTGAATCAAATTGCGCCGCATCACTGGGATGAATTACTGGGTCAATGGGCAATCCAGAAACTGAAAAACGGCGAAATGAAGCTATTAGATGTGGCTACACCAATGTTTGAACGCACACTCATCAATGCTGCACTACAACAAACCCGTGGTCGTAAGCGTCATGCAGCCGAACTATTAGGTTGGGGACGTAATACCCTCACCCGTAAGTTGAAAGAACTCGGCATGGACAGTGCGGACGATGATGAAGTCGAAGAAGTCGAAGGCCAAGCCTGAAATTAAAAAAGCACCCTTGGGTGCTTTTTTATTGCTTATATATAGTAATGAGATTCTTACACTGTTAAACCGATATAACGCGAATAACCTGCCGCGCCTAGATCCGATTTTAAAATCAGATAATTCGGATAAGTACTTGTGGTGATTTCCTCGAACATGTTTACAACATCATCATTAGCATGCAGTTCATCCACTGTTTTTCGCATAGTTTGCTCAAATTCATCGGTGATGTATTCAAAACCGATATCCATGGCAATAAATAAGGTATGTTCACAGGGTTGAACATACTGCTCTTCCTGCCAGTTAATAATCTTTTGATGGCAATGTGGGCAAGCGATATTGTCAGTGGCTTGGATGTCGAGTTCGATGAGTTGGTACGTCATAATCTTAATCAAATTTTATTTGGCGCAATTTTATCAAAAGCTATGCGAATGTATAAGTCACCGCTATAAAAAAGGAAGCCTCAAATAGGCTGCCTTTCTGTATTTTCTAAAATTTATTTAATTTTAGATTTGTATTTTGACAATGCAGTGACCGCCACAGCTGAAATCACTACTGCTGGTAAGCTTGCCATCAATACACCTGTAGTCCCCAAACCGAGTGCCAAAATTTTCCCTGACAATAATGGCCCAGTCATTGCACCTAGGCGACCTAATGAAATTGCACTACCCACACCTGTTACTTTACCTGTGCCTGAGTAGAAAATTGGCGAAATACCGTAAAGAATCGACTGACCACCTGTTGAGAAAATCCCGCCCATCAAGCCAGCAAGAATAAGTAATAGAATGACTTTACTTGTAAATAACAGGATCAATGCAAGTGCTAAACCGATATAGATAATCACTGCCATTTGCCAAAGTTTCAAACGATCCAGCATAAAGCCTAAACCAAGCGTACCTACCAATGCCCCCACCTGGAAGATCAGCATAATACTGAATGCTTGTGGTTTTGATAGACCTTGTTCCATCAATAAGTTCGGCAACCAACTGATCAGAATGTAGTTAATCATCAAGGTAAAGAAGAAACCTACCCACAGTGGAATGGTACGTTTATATTGTTCAGTTTTAAACAAAACCTCTACCATTGGTGGAACGATTTGTTTTTCAGTATGGGTTTGTACTTTTTCTTTTAAGATAAATGCCATAAATGGAAGTAATAACAACGGCGCTAAACCACCAATCAAGAACAAGGTATGCCAAGAAATATCTTTAAAGAAAATGGCTAAGCCTGCAACAAAAATAGCCCCTACAGGTAAACCGCAATACATCAAACTGTTTAATTTACCGCGATTAGCTTCAGTCGCTTCATCACCTACAACTGAAATCATTGTTGGCATTGCAGCCCCCAAACCTAAACCCGTGAGAAAGCGTGCAATATAGAGTACCTCAATACTTGTTGCTACAGCAGTTAATGCCATGAATGCACCAAAGATTGAGATTGAAAGCATCAGTACTTTCTTTTGCCCCAAGTAATCTGCAATACGTCCTCCAAAGAACGCACCAAATAACATACCGAATACACCAAGGCTAAAAACATAACCCATTTCAACTTGACCAAGGCTAAATGTTTCAGCAATTCCTTTTGCAGCAATACCCGGTGCTTGCAAATCAAAGCCCTCGAAAAATGCCACCCAAAAACATAAAAATATGATTAAAAACTTTTGTAATTTATTTTGTTGTGTTGATGCCATGCTTCCTCTCCAGCAGTAAACAGCTTGCCTGTCATTCGGCTGAGCTTGCAGAGGAATTGTCCGCCTGTCCTCCAAAAATAAACACCACGACAATGGTCGGAATTCGCCTTTGGATAATTGCTTTTCATTTATAATTTAAGACATAAAAACAATAAATAAGTTTTATTTTTTCATACATTATTTTTTTATTTAATAAAAAACAAAAACTTAAAATACAGTAGCTAATTACTATCAAATGATCATTTTTAACGATCATTGCTTTTCAAAATAAAAAAACCCGCATTATGCGGGTTTTTTCACTTCAACATCTTAAGCAGATTTTTTCGCTTGGGCATTCTTACGAATCGTAATCATCACCAATTGAACCGCCGCAGGTGTTACACCCGGAATACGGCTTGCTTGAGCCAGTGTTTCAGGACGAATATCTTTTAACTTCAATGTAATTTCACGCGAAAGACCTGAAACAACATCATAGTCAAAATCAGCAGGAATCTTGGTTTCCTCTAAACGCTTCATTTGTGCAACGTCTTGATGCTGACGGTTGATATAACCTTCGTATTTCACCGCAATCTCAATTTGATCACCGACTTGTGGCGAAACTTCTGAACCTGTCAATTCTGCAATTTGAGCGAATGTGATGTTCGGACGTTTTAACAAATCAATTGCAGAACATTCTTTAGAAAGATCCGCTCCGGTCATCTCAACGAATTTTTTACCCATTGGATTGTTTGGCGCTGCCCAAAGGTGTTGCAAACGACCTGTTTCACGTTCAACCGCTTCCATTTTCTCGCAGTAAGCAGCCCAACGCTCATCATCTACAAGACCCATTTCACGACCGACTGGTGTTAAACGTTGGTCTGCATTGTCTTCACGAAGCATCAAACGGTATTCCGCACGTGAAGTGAACATACGGTACGGTTCTTTAGTACCCAAAGTAATCAGGTCATCAACCAGTACACCCATGTACGCTTCATCACGTTTTGGTGTCCATTGTTCCTGATCCCATGCACGACGTGCAGCATTCAAACCTGCAAGCAGACCTTGTGCCCCCGCTTCTTCATAACCAGTAGTACCATTAATCTGACCAGCAAAGTACAGGTTATTGATCGCTTTGGTTTCCAAAGTGAACTTCAATGCTTGCGGGTTAAAGTAATCGTATTCAATCGCATAACCCGGACGAAGAATGTGTGCATTCTCCATACCACGGATTGAACGCACCAATTCAAACTGAACATCAAATGGTAAAGAAGTTGAAATACCGTTTGGATAAAGCTCATGTGTATCCAGGCCTTCAGGCTCAAGGAATACTTGGTGTGAATCTTTATCAGCAAATTTATGAATCTTATCTTCAATCGATGGGCAATAGCGTGGACCTACACCTTCAATCACACCAGTGTACATCGGTGAACGGTCTAAACCGCCACGAATGATCTCATGAGTACGTTCATTGGTATGAGTGATGTAGCAATTCACCTGTTCAGGGTGCATAGACACATCACCCATAAATGACATGGTTGGAGACGGGAAATCACCCGGCTGCGGTGTCATGACAGAGAAGTCGACTGAACGTGCATCAATACGTGGTGGCGTACCAGTTTTTAAACGACCTACAGGCAAGTTTAATTCACGTAAACGATGTGCTAGTGAAATTGAAGGAGGATCGCCGGCACGACCACCTGAAGCATTGTTAAGACCGATATGAATCACACCACCCAAGAATGTACCTGCTGTAAGCACCACAGTTTTCGCATCAAAGCGAATACCCATTTGGGTCACGACACCTTTAACAGTATTACCTTCAACAATCAGGTCGTCTGCTGCTTGCTGGAAGATGTCCAGATTCGCTTGATTTTCTAAAGTCTCACGAATCGCTGCTTTATAACGAACACGGTCAGCCTGCGCACGAGTTGCACGTACTGCTGCACCTTTACGTGAATTCAGAATACGGAATTGAATACCGCCTTTATCGGCAGCCAGCGCCATCGCACCGCCCAAGGCATCAATTTCACGCACTAAATGTGATTTACCGATCCCGCCAATGGCCGGGTTACAGCTCATCTGCCCTAAAGTCTCAATGTTATGAGTTAAGAGTAATGTCTGTCGACCCATACGTGCTGCAGCCAGTGCTGCTTCCGTACCTGCGTGACCGCCACCGATAACAATGACATCGTATACTTTAGGATAGTGCATAGTGGTAAATAGAGAGATAGAAAAAGGATAGCTGAACATTATAGCAAACTTCCTTCCAAAGTTGACAAAATCACTTGAATTTATCCTTCGGAATTTACTCTGCCAGCCAATAAAGCAATGTAATTAAACTTTGCATACTTACTATATAAATTAAACATCTAAACTCAAAAAGTTACCCGACTCATATTGTTTAATATTGATTAGTTTTTAATCTATAAAGTGGTCACATTACAAACAAAGGTATACATGATGAATAAGAATATTTTCCTAGCAACAGCGCTCTGCGGTCTATGTTTCGCTCCATTTGCAGCCTCAGCAAATGATAAAGTTGAAAAGGTTTATAATGCCCAAAAATACCAGCAAGTTTGTAAAGGTAAATCAGAGGGTGCTCCTGTAAGTTTTGCTTACCGCGGCATTATCTGGAATGGTACCTGTCAGCAACAGTTCTTCCCTTCATCATCAACCAATATCAAAGGCGATGAACCTGAACTTTATACATCTTGTAGTTCAGGCGGCGAAACTTCAGCAACTATTAATGGCACTCAGGTCAATGGTAAATGTGCATTAGGCTTTACCCCTCCACGTCCACAGTCACAAATGCAGTCTCAGCCACAGATGCAACAAGATATGCAGTCTCAACCACAAATGCAAACCCAGCCTCAAACCCCATCTCAATCAGGGATGTAAATCACCATATAGCTGATTAAATATATTTTTAATCAGAAACTTAACGGGTAAAATGCATAAATTTTACCCGTTTTTATATTGCTTATTTATTCATCTACGCTAAACTCAAAACATACCTAAAAAATGAATAATAAAAAGGAAACTTCATGGATTCGGGGTTTTTTAGCTTGTTTTTGCCGATTACTTTGGCAATTACGATGATGGGGTTAGGACTACAGTTAACAGTCAAGGATTTTCTGCATGTTAGTCGTTATCCTAAGGTGATTTTTATTGTCTTATTCTCACAACTGGTCATTTTAACCGGTTTAACTTTTTTAATCTGTCTGGTACTGGATCTGCCGCCATTGCTTGCTGTAGGCATGATGCTGCTGGCTGCCTCTCCAGGAGGGGCTACTGCCAATCTGCTGAGTTATCTTTATAAAGGTGATGTTGCGCTTAATATCACATTAACCGCCATCAATACGATTATTTCTATTTTTACCTTACCGTTTATTATGAATCTGTCCTTGTACTATTTTATAGGACAGGATACCGGCATCGGCTTACCGCTTGAAAAAATGGCTCAGGTTTTTCTGATTACGCTGATTCCGGTTGTGATCGGCATGCTAATTCGGGCAAAATTTCCAAAGCTTTCAAATATTGCACATATGCCAATGCGGCTGCTATCTATCGCTTTTTTAAGCATGCTCTTGATCTATGCCATTTTCCAAGAGCGCTTTAACATCATCGAATATTTTGCCAGCATTGGGATTGCTACCTCTATATTATGTTTTTCCAGCCTGTTTCTCGGTTATTGCCTGCCTTTATTAATGAATATTCCAGACAAGATGGCACGCGCCTGCACCTTCGAAGTCGGCATTCATAACACAACTGTGTCAATGACAATTGCGATTTCTGTCCTGAATAATGTCACCATTGCCATCCCTGCGGGTATTTATTCAATTGTCATGTACGTTTTTGCTTGTATTTTTGGTTTTATGATCAGCCAGCAGAAACTCAGCTATAGTGCCAAGAGTCGTTTATCAGATTTGTAACTTTCTAAGTCAATTGCCTGCTTAAGCTGTATGCTTTTTTATAGAAAATTTAAAACTATTAAAATAAATTTCTATAAGGAGCATGCAGATGGACTCTGGCATCATAACAATATTCCTCCCCCTCGCACTCGCCATCATCATGGTGGGATTAGGACTCGAACTCACGCTTAAAGATTTTGCCCGGGTTAGTCAGCATCCTAAAGCAGTGCTAGTTGCCTTGTTTTGTCAATTAATTCTATTGGTAAGCATTGCTTTCATTCTATGTAAAGTTCTGGCTTTACCCCCTTTACTTGCTGTTGGTCTGATGTTACTGGCCGCATCGCCAGGTGGCAGCACCGCAAATCTGTTCAGCTATCTGTTTAAAGGCGATCTAGCCCTCAATATTACCTTGACTGCGATCAATTCGGTGGTCGCTGCATTTACCTTGCCTTTAATCATGAATTTTTCCATCATGCATTTTATGCAGGATAGTCAGCAGATCAGCTTGCAGTTCGGAAAGATTCTGCAAGTGTTTGGTATCATTATTATACCAGTCGCGATTGGTATGTTGATTCGTCATTATGCGCCTGCACTTACAGTAAAGTTAAACAAGCCTCTTCGCATTTTTGCAGTCCTCTTTCTAGTACTGATTATCGCCGGAGCAATTTATAGTGAACGCGCTAATATTGCCGAATATCTGACTCAGGTGGGTTTAGCAACCGCCCTGTTCTGTCTCTTCAGCTTAATAATTGGCTATTTTGTTCCACGACTGATGAATATCAATTCCGCTCAGGCACGTGCCAGTGCCTTCGAGATCGGTATTCATAACAGTACGCTTGCCATGACTATTGCACTTACTGTCATGTCCAGTACTGCAGTTGCCATGCCTGCAGCGGTATATTCAATTTTTATGTATATTTTCGCGGCTATTTTTGGACTATTGCTGAATCGCTTTGCTCCAGTAGCTGCACACCCTACGATCTCTCCCACTCAGGAAAATGCGTTTTAACCGGTTTTCATAAAAAGGGTGCGAAAGCATCCTTTTTATTTGACTCCGTCTCAAGAAGATCACACCTTCAAGCCGAACTTCCGTTACAATAGCTTTTTGAAAAAATGTATAAAGGTTATTTCTGTGAAGTGGTTACAAATTCATATTACAGTTGATCAAGCTCAGGTAGATTTTACTGAAACATTACTTAGCTCACTGGGCGCCGTAAGTGTCACTCTGGATGATGCTGAAAACCAGGATTTACTGGAACCACTTCCAGGAGAAACACCGCTCTGGAATAAAGTGATCGTGACTGGCATCTATGCTCAGGAAGATGACGAAGAAGAAATCGATGTAGCTGCATTGGAAACCTTTATTCGCGCACAACTACCTGAAGCACCGATCCGCCATGAATTCCTGGAAGATCAAGCTTGGGAACGTACCTGGATGGATGCATATGAGCCAATCCAGATTTCTGAAAAATTCTGGATTGTTCCAGAGTGGATGGAAGCGCCTGAAGCAGATGCAGTGAATATCAAGCTTGATCCAGGTTTGGCTTTTGGTACAGGTAACCATGCATCTACTTTCCTTTGCCTGCAATGGCTAGGCAAAACCGATGTAAAAGACAAGATCGTGATCGATTATGGCTGTGGTTCAGGTATTCTGGCTGTCGCGGCCCTGTTACTCGGTGCCAAATATGCCTATGCAACTGATATTGACCCACAAGCTGTTTTAGCCACCAAACAGAATGCTGAACTGAATGGCGTATTGGATCGACTTTATGTTGGTTTACCGGAAGAGTTCAATGCAGAGCTTGGCGAGCAGAAAGCAGATGTATTTGTTGCCAATATTCTGGCTGGCCCACTCATGATGCTTGAGCCTGAATTCACAGAATTGGTCAAACCTGAGGCAGAGTTCGCACTCGCAGGTGTTATCGAAGAGCAAGTTGCTGATGTTACTAGCATTTACTCAAAACATTTTGATATATTAGAAGTAGAAAAACGCGATGAACACTGGTGCCGTATTTCGGGGAAACGCCATAAGAATTAAAGAGTCTATAAAACATTTATGAGTGACAAGCGAACCCACTGCCCGACCTGCTCTACAACCTATAAAGTTACGGTTGCGCAATTAACCATTGCCCAAGGCATGGTTTGCTGCCCAAAATGTAGTACGACCTTTAATGCTTTATCGCATCTGGTGACCGAAGCACAGAATTCGGTCGCCCTTACTCATACGCCAAGTCATGTTTCTTATATTAATAGAAGCCTCGCTGAATCTACTTCTTCAACTAATTCTTCAGATCAGCACTATTTACTGAACATTTTTGATGAAAAAGTTGAAAACTCCAATATTGATCTGAAAACCTATCTGAACAACCTGAATTATTTCAGTACCGAACCGATTGCTGTACTGCCTAGCATGAACTGGGATGATCAGGCAGACAAGCAGCACAATAAAGGCCCGCTTTATTATTTAGGATGGACCAGCCTAAACCTGTTCTTATTTGGCTTACTGTTATTTCAATTCTTCTGGTTCAATCCACACTATATTAAGAATAGTCATGTGATGAGTGTGGCTTTTAACAATATCTGTGAAGTGTTCAACTGTTCCAATCTGGAAGAACATTACAATCTGATCAATACCAATAAGGTCAAAGCCAAAGCGATTGCCACAGATAAAACCCAGTTTAGTGGTGAGCTAATCAATTTCCACAAGCGCAGTCTGGAAATGCCAAACTTAAGAGTTCACCTTAAAGATCAGGGTGTAGTCTTGGCGACTTATAATTTAAAACCTCAGGAATACCTGATCGAAAGCCTGGTTAAGATTCAACGTATTCCCCAAAACAGCCCATTTAAATTTGAATTTGTGCTTCCTGTCGACCGTAAAGACTTCGATAATTACAGTTTGGAAATAATTCGACCTTAATATTGATAAAAACTATTAAAAAACGAAAAAAAAGTTAAAAAAAATGCAGTTTTCTTGCTCACTTTTCCCGAGACAATGGTATTATACGCGCCACGAAAGCTATGTGCTGCAAACTCCTCGCTACTTTTTCACAACAAATACAGTCTTGCCTAATGCGCTATAAAACTTATTGCGTATCGAGCAGATTTTTTTGTTTTGATTTTGGTCAGTAACAAAACTTTAACTATTGTTACGCTTATTTTTCGACCAAATCGTTGAGATGTGGCAAGCTACAAGCTCAATGTAATGACCAAGTTTTAGAACTCCAGTTTTAGGATCTAAAATGGAGTTCATTTCAATTTCTAGACCACTTTTATATATCGCTTTACCCAAGTGATATTTGATTTTTCGGATTAATTCGCATGAATAGCAAATCTCCTATTTTTACTGCACAATCTGATGTCGCTCTTCGTATTCACGTAGATCGCGCAGTTCGCCACTACTTTGCACAACTGCAAGGCGAGCAACCTTCTCAGGTGTACGACATGGTGCTGGCAGAAATGGAGAAGCCTTTATTATCTGTCGTTCTAGAATATACGCGTGGTAATCAGACACGCGCTGCCGAGATTCTCGGACTAAACCGCGGTACTTTACGTAAAAAGTTAAAAGCTCACGGTTTAATGAGTGAATAAATGATAAAATGCTTGCGGCTACCGCAGGCATTTTTTTTGACTGTTAATTAGCTATTTAGATTTAATCTGTTCCTTGGTAACTGTGACGAAGATCATGACTATTAAACGCGCTTTAATCTCTGTTTCCGATAAAACCGGTATTGTGGAATTTGCACAAGACCTTGCTGCTCTCGGGGTAGAAATTTTATCTACAGGTGGTACATACAAATTGTTGAAAGACAATAATGTCGCTGTAGTAGAAGTTTCGGAGCACACTGGTTTCCCAGAGATGATGGACGGCCGTGTAAAAACACTACATCCGAAAATTCATGGTGGCATTCTGGCTCGTCGTGGTCTAGACGAAGCTGTGATGGCTGAACACAACATCGATGCGATCGATCTTGTCGTTGTTAACCTATATCCATTTGCTGCAACTGTAGCAAAACCAAACTGTTCACTGGCTGATGCGATTGAAAACATCGACATCGGTGGTCCAACAATGGTTCGTGCTGCTGCGAAAAACCACGCGTCTGTAGGTATCGTGGTTAATGCTGCTGACTATGCAACTGTGATTGCTGAGCTTAAAGCTGAGGGTGCTTTATCTTATGCAACGCGTTTTGACCTTGCGGTTAAAGCATTCGAACATACTGCTCAATACGACGGTATGATCGCATCTTACTTGGGCGCTCGCGTAGGTAAGGAAGAAGGTCAGGCAGACAAATTTGCGCGTACTTTCAATACTCAATTAAACAAAGCTCAAGACTTACGTTACGGTGAAAACCCGCATCAGTCTGCTGCATTCTATATTGATCCAGTTGCGAAAGAAGCTTCTGTTGCGACTGCTAAGCAGCTACAAGGTAAAGAACTTTCTTATAACAACATCGCGGATACTGATGCTGCACTTGAATGTGTGAAATCATTTGCGAAACCTGCTTGTGTGATCGTAAAACATGCGAACCCATGTGGTGTTGCAGTTTCTCTAGACGGCATCAAAGCTGCTTATGATCTTGCTTATGCAACTGACCCTGAATCTGCATTCGGTGGCATCATTGCATTCAACCGTGAATTAGACGTTGCAACTGCACAAGCAATTGTGGATCGTCAATTCGTTGAAGTGATCATTGCACCAAGCATCGCTGACGGCGTACTTGAAGTGACTGGCGCGAAGAAAAACGTACGTGTACTCGTATGTGGTGAACTTCCAGCAATTAACGAACGTGCTCCACAGCTTGACTACAAACGCGTAAACGGTGGTTTATTGGTTCAAGATCAAGACTTGGGCATGATCACTAAAGATGACCTGAAAGTTGTGACTAAACGCGCTCCAACTGAACAAGAAATCGATGACATGATCTTCGCTTGGAAAGTTGCGAAATACGTAAAATCAAATGCGATTGTTTATGCGAAAAACCGTCAAACTATCGGTGTGGGCGCTGGCCAAATGAGCCGTGTAAACTCTGCTCGTATTGCTGCAATCAAAGCTGAACACGCTGGTTTAGTGGTTGAAGGTGCAGTAATGGCATCTGATGCATTCTTCCCATTCCGTGACGGTATCGATAACGCGGCTAAAGCTGGCATCAAATGCATCATCCAACCAGGTGGCTCAATGCGTGATGAAGAAACTATTGCAGCAGCTGACGAAGCTGGTATTGCAATGGTATTTACTGGCATGCGTCATTTCCGCCACTAATTTTTAAGTATTAAATTCCAAACCCTCCTTTTCGTAAGGAGGGTTTGTTACATCAGTAGATTATTTAATATCTTGCTATAAGATGTTAAAAGATTTTTAAACCTCATTGGGTTTGTGGAATTTCATTTTCGAGGGAATTTTCTAAAGATGAACATTTTAGTTTTAGGTAGTGGCGGCCGTGAACATGCACTGGCATGGAAAATCGCACAAGATGATCAAGTGGCAAAAGTATTTGTTGCACCGGGCAATGCAGGCACCGCAACTGAAAATAAATGTGAAAATGTCGCTTTGGACATTCTCGACAATCCTGCCATTATTGATTTTGCGAAAAATAATGCAGTTGAAATGATTATTGTGGGTCCTGAAGCACCGCTTGTGAATGGTGTGGTTGATGCTTGCCGCGAAGCAAGCGTGAAAATTTGGGGTCCAACTCAATTTGCTGCTCAGCTGGAAGGCTCTAAAGCATTCGCTAAGCACTTCTTAAAACGCCATAACATTCCAACAGCTTTCTACGATGTATTTACCGAAGTAGATGCAGCGAAAGCCTTTGTAGAGAAAAATGGTGCACCAATCGTGATCAAGGCTGATGGTCTTGCTGCAGGTAAAGGCGTGATTGTTGCCATGACCAATCAAGAAGCATTTGATGCGATTGATGACATGCTGGCTGGCAACAAGTTTGGCGATGCTGGTTCTCGCGTAGTCATTGAAGAATTCCTTGCTGGTGAAGAAGCCTCTTTCATTTGTATGATTGATGGTGACAACATCTTGCCAATGGCGACGTCTCAAGATCATAAACGTATTTTTGAAGGCGACCAAGGTCCAAATACTGGCGGTATGGGTGCTTACTCTCCTGCTCCTGTTGTGACTGCTGACGTATTTGAAAAAACTATGAATGAAGTGATGCGCCCGACTGTTGAAGGCATGAAAAAAGATGGTCACGTATACACAGGTTTTTTGTATGCAGGTCTGATGATTGACGATAAAGGTCAACCAAAAGTAATCGAGTTTAACTGTCGTTTTGGTGATCCTGAAACTCAACCAATTATGATGCGTTTAAAATCATCTTTAGTTGATTTGGTTCAAGCAGGTCTTGAAGGTAATTTACCTGCAGAAGCTGAATGGGATGAGCGTAAGACTGTCGGTATCGTATTAGCATCTAAAGGCTATCCAGAAACGTCTAGCAATGGTGATGTGATTTCTGGTCTAGACACTGAAATGACTGATGCGAAAGTTTTCCATGCAGGCACCAAAGCTAATGAAAAAGGTGAAATTGTCACTGCGGGTGGTCGTGTTCTTTGTGTCACTGCACTGGGTAATACCATTGGTGAAGCACAAGCTAAAGCTTTAGAACTTTGTGAAAAAGTAACTTTCGACGGTGTTCAATACCGTAAAGATATTGGTTACCGTGCGATTGCACGTGAAAATGCTTAATCTATATTCAGATTAAATAAAAACCCCGCTTAGTGCGGGGTTTTTATTATATGATTTAATCAAATTACTTACCTAATAAAAATATATGCTGAATTTATTTAATAAACCTTCTGACACAATTCAGTATTTAGGAACGCCTTATACTCAAGATTGTATTGAAGCTATTGCTATGATCATTCAATTCGAAGCGCAAATCGAAAGTGCAATCGTTTTAACATATGATCAAACTCACTGTTTTTTAGTAAAAGCATATCGACACTTATATCTTATCCGTTTTGGATTCCGATCAGATTATATATCTGAGGGATATAAAGGACTTGTTAAAGCATTAAACCTTTTAAGGCGACATGAAATTGAAATAAAAGAAGTGGTTATTACACAAAAATTATTCGAAACTATAAATCGAAATGCTTTAACGGATGGTGATATAGAGTTAATTTTAAACAACCCTAACATTAGAACCAACACAATATACAATTATATCAATAATTTAGAAGTCATATTCAAAGAACCTTTGAATATAGATCGTTATTATCCTTCAGAATTACCATTGAATTTAATTGATCCGAGAATTTTGGATTTAGCCTTAAAATTCCGCGATGATGCAGATTCGGCTATTATGAAAGCTTATACTCGATTAGAAGACATTGTGCGGGCAAAAATTGATTCAAAAAAATTTTCTGCTTCTCTTATGGATGATTCCTTTTGTTCTGATTTAAAGAAAAATAAGTTATCCCCCTTTAAGTGGGAATCAGAAAATGAGGATTCCTCAACCGCTATTGGTCGACTGTTTGTAAATACATTTAAAGCATATCGGAATCAACGAGCACATAGTGAAGTTGATAAGTCAATTTCCCAACTTCATAGAGAGTTTTTATTAATCAATGAACTTTACCTACTGGAAAGTGAGTCAATAAGACGATAAACAGATACTGTATGACTATTCATCTCGAAACCCCTCGCCTAATCCTTCGCCAATGGCAAGATTCCGACACTGCCCCATTTATCCAAATGTGTGCAGATAATGAGGTCATGCGTTATTTCCCCGCCCCTTTGACACCTGAACAAAGTCTACATTTTATTGAAAAAGTGACTCGACAGATTGATCAACATGATTGGGGTTTATGGGCAGTTGAGCTAAAAGAGACTAAAGAATTTATTGGCTTCATTGGTCTGCAACCACAACCTGATCTATTTGAGTTTTCGTCCTGTGTTGAAATTGGCTGGCGTCTGGCGAAAAAGTATTGGCATCGAGGTTATGCTACTGAAGGTGCACGTGCAGTCCTAGATTATGCCTTTAATACTTTAAACCTAGATAAAGTTGTGTCGTTTACTGCCAAATCAAATACCCCATCTGAGGCTGTGATGAAAAAGATAGGTATGGTAAAGACTCAAGAATTTCAGCATCCAAAGCTGCCGGAAGATCACCCTTTATGTTGGCATGTATTGTATGAAATCAATCAAAGTAATTACTCAGGTAAATAAGACACGGCTCAAATCCTTCCTAAACATTTATTAAAAAAGATCTTTCAGTAGTTTAATGAGCTGATGTATTTATCATGTTTATTCATTTTTATGATTTCTATTGGATAAAATCTTATAAAGATCAATCTTTAAACGATATGAAATTCCGCCTTATCTTCAATAAAAATAATATATTGTATTCATTGATATTTTAATCATTTTCATTCAATTTATATTCTATTAAAAAGATAAGTAAATAGTTTTTATCCACTATATCGAATAAATAATAATTGCTATGATTGCGCCCATTCAGAGTGCCAAATACGATTATATCTTTTAAAAATCTCTATTTACTCTCTCCAAATAGAAAAATGATATAGCGGTTTGGAACTCTGACCCGATCGAATTAACGTGAACTGTTGCAGTACATTTGCATTTTTCCTGCCGGAGCCACATGCGACTCGATCTAAGGTCAGCTGAAAGTGTAATAAAACTCCACTTTAACATGATCTTAAAATGCATATACTTTAGGCAACACGAGAATTAGGACATCTTTATGAAAAAGCTACTTGGCGTTTTACTCAGCGCATCTGTACTGACTTTAACTGCATGCGGAAAACAAGAAGCGCCTGCAACGGACGCAGCACAAAACAAAAATTCAGGTGAATTGCAAACGGTTACTATGGCATCGACTGGTTCAGATGCTGACGTATGGCGCTACATTTCAACTTTGCCTGAAACTAAACAAGCCGGCATCAAGCTTGATGTGAAAAACTTTACTGACTATGTGGCGATGAATACTGCTGTTGCCAATAAAGAAATTGATGTTAACGCATTCCAGTCTTATGCCTATATGGTGGCTTATAATGATGCTAACACACAAAAGATTGCCCCACTTTCTACGACTTATCTTGAGCCAATGGGGATTTACTCAAGCAAAGTGAAAAAAGTTGAAGAGTTTAAGCAAGGTGCGACAATTGCTATTCCTAACGATGGCGCAAATGAATCACGTGCACTATTATTATTGCAATCTGCAGGTCTGGTAAAACTTAAACCAAACTTTGACCTGGTAAAAGGTACGCCTGCTGATATCACTGAAAATACGAAACAGATCGTGATCAAGCCAATTCAAATGGCAACAGCAGTTCGTGTGAAAGATGAAGTAGATGCGATTGTTCTAGGTAATACTTTGGCAATGGAAGGTGGTCTGAACGTATTGAAAGATGCGATCTATTACGAAGCGATTGATCAAAGTACTAAAATGAATGTTAACATTTTAGCTGTCGCTGCTGACCGTCAAAATGATCCTGTACTTCAAAAAGTTGGCCAGTTGTATCATACTCCTGCTGTGAAAGCCTATGTTGATGAACACTTCGGTGGTACTAAAGTTGCTGTAAATAAACCAGTGACTTATTTAACCGAAGAAAAGTAATACAATAATCAATATTCAGAACAGGCAAGATTTCTTGCCTGTTTTTTTATTCGTGATGCAGTATTTGACACTATGATTGAATTTAAAGACATCTCCAAACAGTATGAGCTCAATGGTCAAACCTTACGTGCCTTGAATCGGATTAATTTACAGATTCCAACCGGCAGTATCTTTGGCATTATTGGCTATAGTGGTGCCGGTAAAAGTACCCTGATCCGCCTGATTAATCTGCTTGAACGCCCTACTTCTGGTCAGGTGATTATCAATGGCACGAACTTTACTGCTTTGGATGCCAAATCATTGCGTCAGGAACGTACCCAGATCGGCATGATTTTCCAGCACTTCAATCTGATGCAGACCAAAACGGTGGCTGCCAATATTGAAATGCCAATGAAATTGCTGGGCTGGAGTAAAGCTGAACGAGAAAAACGTCTCGAAGAACTGCTGGATTTTATTGATCTGAAACATAAGCGTCATGCTTTTCCGGACGAGTTATCAGGCGGTCAAAAGCAGCGTGTCGGTATTGCTCGTGCCCTAGCGAACCATCCCAAAATTCTGCTGTGTGATGAAGCAACTTCTGCTTTAGATCCGCAAACCACCAAATCTGTACTGCAATTGCTGAAACGCATTAATCAGGAACAAGGCATTACCATTGTTATGGTGACCCATGAAATGGATGTCATTGAGACCGTATGTGATTATGTGGCTGTCATGGAAAAAGGTGATGTAATTGAAACCGGTTCTACCCTGCAGATCTTTAGTCAACCTCAGCATCCAACGACGAAAAACTTCATTCAAACTGTACTCCAGCAAAACTTGCCAGTGAATATTCTGGCGAATCTGGAAAACCAGAATCATCACAGTATTTATTGTTTAAAATTCCTGGGCAGCTCAGCGCAGGAAACCGTGATTCAGGGTGTGATCAAACAGTTTGATGTCAGTTTAAATATCCTGTTTGCCAATATGACAGAAATTAATGGGTCGGTGATTGGCCAGATGTTTATTCAGCTCTTAGGCGATCCAGCGCAAATCACAGCAGCGATGCAATATCTGAGAGATAACGGCGTACAAGTAGATCAAGCAGGAGTACAAGAATGAGAGACTTAATTGTACAATGGTTGACCACTATTACTGCGCCATTCTGGAAAAGCTCGCTGTCGATGGATCAGTTTGTTACAGCACTGCAAGAAACCTTCCATATGGTGTTCTTTGCGATGTTGTTTGGCTGTATTTGGGGCTTCATTCAGGCGATCATTTTACTCGTCACTCGTCCAAACGGGATTCTGCCAAACCGTGTGATTTACCATGCTCTAAACCCGATTGTGAATGCACTGCGTTCCCTACCCTTTATTATTCTGCTGATTGCGGTGATTCCACTAACCAAGTTTTTGGTCGGAACATCAATTGGTACTTGGGCAGCGATTGTACCTCTGACTATTTATGTCGGTCCTTATATCGGCCGTCTGGTAGAAACTTCTCTGCTGGAAGTGAATGAAGGCATTATCGAATCTGCACAAGCCATGGGTGCAACACCAATGCAGATTATCTTTAAGTTTATTCTGCCGGAAGCGCGTAGCTCACTGATTCTTAACCTGACTACTGCAACAATCAGTCTGATTGGTGCAACCGCAATGGCGGGTGCCGTTGGTGCTGGTGGTATTGGTGACTTGGCGATCTCTTATGGTTATCAGCGTTTTGATACCTCTGTCGTGATCATGACTGTAATTGTCTTGTTGATTCTGGTGCAGATTGTACAAAGTGTCGGTGACTGGTTATCTCGACTTCGTTAAGCTAAATTCCTAAGTAAATAAAGCCCTCTTTTTGAGGGTTTTATTTTCTACCCATAAAATAGCTGCATCTTAAACATCGAAGCGAACATTTGATACATGACTTAGCAGCATGGATGCTGCCGTTGATCTGTCTTACACAAGCTTTAAAGCAATGCTTAAAGCTTGCTCAGGAAGTGCCATCAGATCAACAAGGGGTTTTGTTACTTTTGGCCCGTCAAAAGTAAGGCATAACTACTCAAAATTTAAATTAAAGTAAAAATAATGAAATTCTAATTTTCAAATAACTTTATGAATAAACTTACTGACACTTGAAATTCTTCTTTTACTTTTGAAAGATCAAAAGTAACAAAAATCTTCTGTTAGCTTGATGATACTTCCCTGTATCACAAGCCAACGGCGACATCCATGTCGCCTCATACAAATTCAATTTGGGTGCGTAGTTCTATTTCGATAAAATGATAAGCATAGCTTTAAGTCAATTCTAATTCACAATCTAAAAGTTCAGCATTTCCCCTCAATTTCAAACTGAAACAATAAATCCCGTGCTAAACTATCGAGTGGTTTTTGCAGGGACTCATTTATGCACTTTGTTCATCTTGGTATTCATACAGAATTTTCGATTACTGAATCCATCGTACGTATACCTGACTTGGTCAAAGCTGCTGCGAATGACGAGATGCCAGCACTCGCGCTGACTGATTTATCCAATCTACATGCTGCTGTTAAATTCTATAAAAAATGTTTGGATAAAGGCATCAAACCGATTCTTGGCTCTGAAATTCGTCTGAATGATGCTGAGCATCGGGTTACCCTGCTTTCCATGACCAACAAAGGCTGGCGCAACCTGACCGAACTGGTGTCTGAAGGTTATATCAGCGGCCAGCAACTGGATATTCCTTGCGTACAAAAAGATTGGATCTTGAATCAGCACGATGACATGATCGTATTGCTCGGTATGCAGTCCGATGTCGGCAAAATGCTGATTACTTCAAATCCCGATAAAGCTGAACCGCTACTGCAAGAATGGGTAGAGAAATTTGGAAATCGTGTTTATCTCGCCCTCACCCGCACTGGTCGTGCTAATGAAGATACTTTCATTGAAGAAGCGGTAAAGCTCGCAAAGAAATATAATATTGGTGTAGTTGCACATAATGATGTGCATTTTATTGCACGCGAAGACTTTGAAGCACATGAAGCGCGTGTCTGTATCGCAGATGGTTATGTGCTTGGTGATAATCGCCGTCCTAAAACCTATAGCCCTGAGCAATATTTTAAAAGCTCAACAGAAATGGCGGAACTGTTTAGCGATATTCCAACCGCGATTGAAAACACCTTCCATATCGCAAGACGTTGTAATGTCACCCTACGTTTAGGTTTCAACGACTTACCAGATTACCCAATTCCTGAAGGCCATACTATTGACACCTACTTCGCACATTTATGTGAAGAAGGTTTAGAAGAACGCCTGAATTTCCTGTATCCACCAGAAAAACGTGAAGAAGACTGGCCTTTAATCCGTCAGCCTTATGATGAACGTCTGGCGTTTGAAATCAAAATTATTCTGGACATGGGTTTCCCTGGTTACTTCCTGATCGTGATGGACTTCATTCAATGGTCCAAAGGAAATGGCGTACCGGTAGGTCCGGGCCGTGGTTCAGGTGCGGGTTCCCTCGTAGCCTATAGTTTGAAAATTACCGATCTTGATCCTCTGCGCTATGACCTGCTGTTCGAACGTTTCTTGAACCCGGAACGTGTTTCGATGCCCGACTTTGACGTCGATTTCTGTATCGCTGGTCGTGACCGCGTAATTGACTATGTGGCACGGACTTATGGTCGTGATGCGGTATCGCAAATTGCGACTTTCGGTACCATGGCAGCGAAAGGTGCGATTCGAGATGTAGCCCGTGTCTTGGGTAAATCTTATGGTCTGGCTGATCGTATTTCCAAACTGATTCCAACCAAGCCTCTGGGTTTAAGCCTTGAAGAATCATTGGAAGCTGAACCTCAACTGAAAGATATCGTCACCAATCCATCGAATCCCGATTATGACGATGCCTCAGAAATCTGGGAAATGGCACTCAAGCTTGAAGGCATTACCCGTAATACCGGTAAACATGCCGGTGGTGTAGTGATTGCACCGACCAAACTGACCGACTATTCAGCCGTGATGTGTGATGCGGATGGTACAGCACGTGTTGCTCAATTTGATAAGGATGATGTCGAAGCTGCCGGTCTAGTGAAATTCGACTTCTTAGGTCTACGTAACCTGACCGTTATTGAAGATGCCATCAAGCACATCAATGCACGCCCAGACGTGACCGAACCGGTGAATATTTCCTATATTCCGCTGGATGACAAGCCAGCCTATAACATCTTCGCGACGGCGAATACCACCGCGGTATTCCAGTTTGAATCCGTCGGCATGAAAAAGATGTTGAAGGAAGCACGTCCTAGCAAGTTCGAAGAAATTATCGCCTTCGTATCGTTATATCGTCCGGGTCCAATGGACCTGATTCCTGACTTTATCCATCGTATGCATGGTGGCGAGTTTGAATACCTGCATCCATTACTGGAAAAGGTATTAGAGCCGACTTACGGGATCATGGTATACCAAGAACAGGTAATGCAGTCGGCACAGTTCTGTGCCGGCTATAGCTTGGGTGGTGCGGACTTACTTCGTCGTGCGATGGGTAAGAAAAAACCTGAAGAAATGGTCAAGCAGCGTAAGATCTTCATTGAAGGTGCTGCGAAAAAAGATATCGATGAAGCAACGGCGAACCATATCTTCGACTATATGGAAAAATTCGCAGGCTATGGCTTTAACAAATCACATGCTGCAGCCTATGCACTTGTCGCCTATCAAACAGCTTGGTTGAAAGCGCATTATCCTGCTGAATTCATGTCAGCGGTGATGACCTCGGAAATGCAGAACACTGATAACGTGGTGTTCCTGATTGATGATTGCCGTCATAATGGACTGGAAGTATTACCACCATCGGTGAATATGTCGATTTACCAGTTCCATGCCAGTGATCCAAAAACTATTGTGTATGGTTTAGGTGCGATTAAAGGCGTGGGTGAAGCGGCAATGCAGTCAGTGATTGAATCACGTCAGAAAGAAGGTCCTTATAAAGACCTGTTTGACTTCTGTCACCGTATCGACCTGAAAAAAATCAATAAACGTACGCTCGAAGCCTTGATCCGTGCTGGTGCACTGGATTGCTTGGGCATTGAACGCGCTGATTTAATGGCACAGCTTCCTGAAGCAGTACAGGCTGCAGATCAGGCCCGTCAGAACCGTGAAACCGGGATCATGGATCTATTTGGTGAAGTTGAAGAAGTTCAGCGTAAACCGGCCAAACCGGTGAAACCTTGGTCTGATGAAGTCCGTCTCAAAGGTGAAAAAGATACACTCGGCCTATATCTAACGGGTCACCCAATTGATGTATATCGTAATGAGCTAAAAGCATTCGTACCTTGTCAGATCAATGAATTAACCCCGACCCGTCGTGGTGTAACGACTGTGTTTGCTGGTCTGGTAGTCGATGTCGCTAACTTCCCGAACCGGATGATGGTGACATTAGATGATGGTACGGCACGTATCGAAATCTCCACCAACCATGAACGCTTCCAGCGCTTTAAAGACATCGTTCAGGTTGATAAAGTCGTGGTGATTGAAGGTGAAATTTACGAGCGTGAAGGTTTTGATCGCCCACTCGGTCGTTTGACCAAAGCCTTTAGCCTGAATGAAATCCGTCAGAAACGTGCTAACAGCATCAAGATTACCTTGCAAGCTGAACATTACAGCAAAACCCTCAGCCGTGACTTGCAGCAAATTCTGATGCCATATACCAATGTGGATATGAGCACGCATATTCCAGTGATTCTGTATCTGGATTATGGCTATGCCACGGCTGAACTGCATCTGGGCTTAAGCTGGAAAGTTGCACCACTGGATGATCTTCTCGCCAAGCTGCGTGACTATTTTGGCAAGACTGCGCTCTATATCGAGTATCAGGTGAAGTCTAAAGCTGCACGTGCCGTATCTTATGAAGAAGCTAAGCCAGTTGAGGTTCCGCCTCCGCCTGCCGACATGAGCATGGACGATGCCTTGGCACAATATGAAGCTGAATCTCAGCCGCAGTATTCATAAATCTCCCATTTTTAATATATCCAAACTGGAATCATCATGAGTCAAATTGACAATGCTGCTGTTTCAGCACATCTCTCCCATGTGCGTATTGTCATGGTTAATACCACCCTGCCTGCTAATATTGGTAGTGCCTTACGTGCCATGAAAACCATGGGCCTGTGCAAACTGGTCTTGGTTGCGCCTAAAACTTATCCGCACCCAGATATTGATGCACTGGCTGCAGGTGCAACTGATCTGATCGAACAGATTGAAATCGTAGAAACACTGGAAGAAGCCATTAAAGATTGCCAGATCGTCTTTGGTACCAGTGCGCGTAGTCGCACTATTCCATGGCCTTTACTAGATGTCCGTCCAGCGGCAGAAAAAGCACTTTCCGCTGTGGTGCAAGAAAAACAGGAAATTGCGATTCTATTTGGCCGTGAAGACCGTGGTCTGACCAATGAAGAACTGGCGATGGCGAATTATCACTTAACCATTCCTGTGAATACGGATTACGGCGTATTGAATGTCGCTCAAGCCATTCAGGTGATCTGCTATGAACTGCGTATGGCAGCACTGGATCAGGTAGAACATCCTCGTGATCCAAAAGCCACCATGCAAGTCATTGATGGCATTGAAATGGAATGGGATGAACCGCTAGTAACCCATGAACAGATGGAACAGTTCTACCCGCATCTGGAAAAAATGCTGGCAGAAATTGAATTTATGGATCCAAAAAACCCACGATTACTTCCTTTACGCTTGCGTCGCCTTTTCGGACGTATACAATTAGATCGTATGGAATATCACTTACTTCGTGGTATTTTCACTCGTGTTCAGGCACTGAATAACGGCACCTGGAAAAAATCTTCCCATACATCACAACAGGATGAGGATCAAAACTAATGCTAAAACAGCTCAAAGAAGATATCCAAGCTGTCTTTGCGCGCGATCCTGCAGCACGCAATACCTTAGAAGTCTTAACCACCTACCCTGGCATCCATGCACTGATTATGCACCGTATGGCACATGAGCTATGGAAAAAAGACTGTAAAGGTACAGCGCGCGTTTTGTCCTCTTTTAGCCGTTTTGCAACAGGTATCGAAATTCATCCGGGCGCCAAGATTGGTAAACGTTTTTTTATTGACCATGGCATGGGTGTAGTGATTGGTGAAACTGCAGAAATTGGCGATGATGTCACCCTGTATCATGGCGTGACTTTGGGTGGTACAACCTGGAATAAAGGCAAACGTCACCCGACTCTGGAAGATGGCGTTGTTGTTGGTGCAGGTGCCAAAATCCTGGGTCCATTCACGGTAGGTAAAAATGCCAAGGTCGGTTCCAATGCTGTAGTTACTAAAGCAGTTCCGCCGAATACCACAGCGGTTGGCAATCCAGCGCGCTTTATCACCAAAGACCAGCCAAAAGATGATGCTGAAGCTCGTCGTCGTGATTATGCAGAAAGCATTGGTTTCCAGCCTTATGCAACTACACAGGATCAGACAGACCCGATTCTGGAAGGCATGCGTGTTCTACTTGACCGTATTCAACAAAATGAAAAACGTATGAATACACTGTGCAACCGCCTGTCTTTGCTTGATCCGACTTTCAAGAAAAACCAGTTAAATGAACAGCCATTTAGCAAGGAAGAACTTAAAATTCTGGAAGATGCGCGCCGTGAGTGCGAAGCACAAACCAGTCAGTCCAAGGCCTGACTATAAATCGTAATTCTTTTGTAACACGCATTTGCTTGCATGATCGCAGCACTTTTCATAGACTGACGATCATGCATTTTTTGAATAGATGTTTTAAAAAATAACATGAATGGACGGATATTATGACCTTGAAGCCCTTAGCAATTGCTTGCTTAGCTTTTACCATGACGGCGTGCTCTATGGCACCGACCTCAAGCAAACAAGAACAGAAACCAGCTGATCAGGTAGTTTTTGTTGAACCTGAACTTACTCCGCCATTTTATGCTTTAAATCCATTTAACTATAACGAACCACCTCCATTTGAAGTTCATTTGCAAAAAGCCGCTGCGCAGCCAGTGACGAAAATGGTGGTCACTGATCCTAAAGATCCGTCTAAACAGTTAACCCTAGATGTGAACAAGCTGATCATCCCGATGGTGGATAGCAATACACGCAGTATGCGTTATGCAGCACTTGCCAATGAAAATGAAATCGACATTACCGAAATCGATGATTTCTTGCAGATGGTAGAAGGTAAAGCGCGTCATTATCCACCCCGCTTTAGCGACCGTCAGGAACGCCGTGGTTTTGAAGCAAAACTTCGCGAAGTTTCTCAACAGCTGGATACCTTGGCTTCACGTCCGAATGCTTCATTTGATGTCTTAATGCGTGCATTTAAGGCCAGCGTGATGGCACGTAATCTTGATTTGGGTTCTATCTATACCACCAAATCAATGACCTATGCACAGCGCATTCTTCGTATTAACCAGGATGATGCTGAAGCAAACTTCTGGTTCGGTTTTGGTCTGTCTGAAGGTGGTGGTCACCGCGAAGCAATTCAGTATCTGGACAAGGCAATGCAGGCAGGTGTTCAAGAAGCTTATTTATCTGCGGCAAATAACTACATTGCCATGGAGAATAAAAAGAACGCTGTTCAGGTTCTGAATAATTACAAAATTAAATATCCGCAAGAAGCTGAAGTCGCTGATCGTCTGATTCAGGAAATTGAAAAACAGGGTCGCTGGAACGTATGGCAAGTCATGCAAACAGCCGCTCCTGCACCAACAACCCCTGCGCCTACACCAGCACAATAAGCTATATTTCAGATTCATAATATTACAAATAGACCGCTCCGGCGGTCTATTTTTATGGGAAAAAATTAGTAAAATACAAAGCATTATCAAGCTTTATAATTTTAAATGAGTGTTCAAAGTCTTTATGCACGAGAAAATAAATAAGATAGCATTACTTTGCACTGTACTCATGACAGCTGTACTGAGTGGCTGTCAGGTGGTGAGTGTTAAAGAGCAGGCTATTAATGTCACCATCAATAATGAACGCGATAGCATTCTTACACGCGATAAGTTGAGTGAAGCCAGTCTGAATGTCCTGTCCATGACCGGACGTGAAGCACAAGTCTGTGAAAATAATCCAGAAGAATGTGTGAAAGAGCTACAAGAAATTCCACAGATTCTGGATGAGCAATTACTTTCAACATCGAGTGAATTATATCTAGCTAAATCACTCCAGCTTGGTAAATCGGCTGAATGTAAAACCAGTGCTCTGGCTAAGACCCGATCTGAAGAAAAACAGCAACTGCAAACCCAGAACCTGCAAAAATGTCAGGAACAGCAGTTACAAATGCTGGATAAAAGTATCCGCTACAGTTATGCCTATCTGTTTCAGACTGAACGTGCACCACAGGACCGGATCTTCGACAACCGACAAGTTCAGATTCGTGACTTTTATAACCTGGCAATTGCTCATTTAATCCAGATCTACGCAGAACGTTATAAAACCAAAGAAGCCGGACAACGTCTGCAGGTTGGAAACAGTGTCTATACCATTAATCTGGACAATTTTCCCCAGCTCAAGAATCAGCCAATTGAACAGTTAATGTCGACCTATAACATGAACTTCTCTGGTCTGCGCTCAATTACCCGTCGTGACGGTTTCGGCTCTGAGTTTCTGGTGGTCTTGCCAGAAGAAGAAATTTCCAAAAAAGATAAAAAATATCTGGTTGATCCACTAAATCACCAATATCAAAATGGCGTAAATCCTTTTATTCATTCAGCACGTTATCTGGCAACCACAATTACTGCCATTCCAGAATCAGCGAACTCTGTAGAACAGATTCTAAATAACAGCAACTTCCATTTAAAACTTTATGACCCGTATAAATATGACAAGATTAAAGTTGCCAATAAGGAATATGCTTTAGCGGCAAACTTTTCAGCGCCTTATGGGCTATGGCTGGCAGAAAACAATCTGGGACGCGCAGCTTATCTGACACTGATCAATCGTGACGATAATCTGGTCATGCCGCATCTGTTTATGCTGGAACCTTATAATCCAAATAAAAAGGTTTTAGTGCTGATTCATGGTTTGGCCAGCAGCCCCGAAGCTTGGATTCGTTTAACCAATGATATTATGGGTGATCCGGTCTTAAGAGAAAACTTCCAGGTTTGGCAGGTCTTCTACTCAACCAACATGCCTATTCTAGAAAGCCGTTTCCAGATTAACGCGCTGCTTCAACAAGGTTTCGCACGTATTAGTAATAATGCACCAGCCAAAAAAGAAGCTGTACTGGTCGGACACAGTATGGGCGGTGTTATTGCCCGTCTATTGGTGAGTGATGCAGATATTACTGAACCCGCTTTTAATATTGTAAAAAACTCAAAGCTGACCAAGTTCCGGGACAATCCACTTTTTAAAGCGCGTTTAAAAATGCAGCCGGTTCCGAATTTCAGTCGCGCTATTTTCCTGGCAGCGCCGCATAAAGGGACCGATTATGCAGATCGCTGGCATACCAAACTGGCACGTAAAATTATTCGTGTTCCGAGTGCCTTTTTGGGTGCATTTGCCGACACTGTCCAAGGTGAAATTGGCTTGAGTGATTTTCTGCATGAAGTCGGTCGTGACCTGATTCAGAATGGGCCGAGTGATCTTAGTAAGAAATCAAAATTCACGGCACTGACTAAAGATATTAATCCGGCACCAGGTTTCAAATTTCACTCGATTATTGGCAACAATACAGATAGCGATGATGAAAATATTATGACTGATGATGTCGTCGCTTATCAGAGTGCATATCTTGAAGGTGCGGCTTCCAATAAAATTATCAAAGGTGGACATTCTGTTCAGGAAACGCCTGAGGCTGTACTGGAACTCCGCCGCCTTCTCAGATTACATCTGGTCGACTTGGGATTGTATGATCCTGATTAAATTTTGATAAGCGATATAAAAAAGCTGCCTATCGGTGGCTTTTTTTATGGGCAACCCATGTATCAATACCCTTTTATGCTTTATATCGACTAAGTCCGTACAAATACAGATTCCTGCGGATTTATGTTTCTTTCTAAAAATTAAATTTGTTAGACTTGAGGCAATTATTTTTGACATTCAAACCAGTCTTTACAGGATTTTAGCTTAGGCTATTTTCCAGGTTTTCCGAGGATAGTGTTTCGGAAAAAGATTTCGGTTTGGCTTTATATATTTAAAGGATTTTTTCTTAATGACCAGTTCAGAACTTGTGGCTGATCTCTCTAGCTTAACGCCCATGATGCAGCAGTACATGTCGGTCAAAATGCAGCATCCACACTCATTGATGTTTTATCGCATGGGTGATTTCTATGAACTGTTCTTTGAAGATGCCCATAAGGCCGCCAAAATTTTAGGCATTACCCTGACCCATCGCGGTAAAGCCAATGGCCAGCCAATTCCCATGGCCGGTGTACCTTTCCATGCTGCTGAAGGCTATCTAGCTCGTCTGGTGAAAAAAGGCGAAACGGTGGTGATCTGCGAGCAGATCGGTGAAGTGACTGGTAAAGGTCCAGTTGAACGTGGGGTCGTCCGAATTATCACTCCCGGGACTTTAACTGATGATGCCTTATTAGGTGCGCATCAAACCTCCAACCTGGTTGCTCTGTGTGTTCAACACCAACAAATCGGAATTGCACTTCTCGACCTGAGTGCGGGTTTATTTAAAGTCCAGCAAATCGATTATGACTTAAGTCAGTTAGCCATTGAGTTGGCACGCCTGATGCCAAGCGAAATTGTGGTGGATGAAAATCTGCAAGATCAAGCACTGGTAGAATACTTAAAACAACAGCTAGATGTTCCAATCAGTAAACGTCCGAATGTTGATTTCAACCAGAACAATGCTCAGAAGACCTTATGCGACCAGTTTGCAGTAAGCACACTTTCAGGTTTCGGAATTGATCATCTGCCCTTGGCCAAAGCTGCTGCAGCCGCATTGATTCACTATGCCAAAGAAACTCAGAAAACGGCTTTACCGCATATCCGAACCATTCAACTGGAACAAAGTTCAGACTTTATTGCTCTGGATCCAGTCACCCGTCGCAACCTCGAATTGATTGAGCCTTTATTTGAACATGGCACTTCATTGTTCCAGCTAATCAATGATTGTCAAACTGCTATGGGTGGCCGTCTGCTTAGCCGCACCCTGATGCAACCGCTTCGTGATACCGCGATTCTGGATGAGCGACTAGATGCGACACAGGCATTGCTTAAAGGTTTCCATGAATCGCCAGTCCGTCTGGTCTTAAAAGAAATCAGTGATATTGAACGTGTACTCAGCCGAATCGCTTTAGGTAGTGCTCGTCCACGCGATCTGGTTCAATTACGTCAAGCCTGTGCACAAATTCCATTTTTACGCCATGCGTTACAACCGCTGTTAAGTCAACAGAATTCGAAATTATTACAACAGCTGAATGAAGAACTGGGTGATTTTCATGGCCTGCATCAGCGCCTGATGTCCGCTATCGTTGAAAATCCACCGGTATTGCTACGTGATGGCAATGTCATTGCAGAAGGTTTCGATAGCGAGCTGGATGAGCTGCGTAAAATCCGTGACCATGCCGGACAGTTCCTGATTGATCTGGAAATTAAGGAACGGGAGCAAAGTGGCATTCCTACCCTGAAAATCGGCTATAACCGTGTCAGTGGGTACTATATTGAATTAACCCGTGCACAAGCTGAACAGGCACCTGAGCATTATATCCGTCGACAAACACTCAAAAATGCCGAGCGTTATATCACGCCTGAGTTGAAAGCCTTTGAAGATAAAGTACTGTCTAGCGAATCCCGTGCACTTGCTCGCGAGAAAATGCTGTTCGAGATGCTGCTGGATGAATTGCGTCAGGATATTGGCAATCTACAGATGATGAGCAGTGCGATTGCCCAGATCGATCTGTTGGCAAACTTTGCGCATCAGGCACGTTTACGCAACTGGTCACGACCAAAATTTAGCCCTGAAATTGGTGTAAAAATCGTTGCCGGCCGTCATCCCGTAGTGGAAGCCTTAAGCAAGGCTGCATTTACTCCGAATGATACACAGCTGGATTATCAGCACCGTATGGCCATTATTACCGGTCCAAATATGGGCGGTAAATCCACCTTTATGCGCCAGACTGCCCTGATTGCCCTGCTAGCTTATTGCGGTAGTTATGTGCCGGCGCAATCGACAACACTGGGACCAATTGACCGGATCTTTACCCGGATTGGCTCTGCAGATGATTTGTCGACCGGTAAATCAACCTTTATGGTCGAAATGACGGAAACTTCACAAATCCTGCATCATGCCACCAGCCAGTCGCTAGTCCTGATGGATGAAGTGGGTCGCGGGACCAGTACTTATGACGGGCTGTCCCTGGCTTGGGCTTGTGTGCTGGATCTGACTAAACGGATTCAATGTTTATGTCTGTTCGCAACGCATTATTTTGAGCTGACCGAACTGGATAAAGAATCAGGCATTGATAACTACCATGTCACAGCCAAAGAACTAAATGGCAATCTGATTCTGCTGCATAAAGTCCAACATGGTCCAGCTAGTCAGAGTCATGGTTTACAGGTGGCTAAATTGGCAGGTATTCCTGCGGCTGTAATTAAAGAAGCTCAGCATCGCCTAAAAATTCTGGAAAAGCAGCATCAGGCCAAACCACAAAGTCCGCAGCATGATCTGTTTGCCATGCCTGAAATCATCGAAAAAGTCATCGAGATTGAAAAGCCTTCAGCAGCGCTTGAATTATTAGAAGACATTGATGTCGACAATCTGAGCCCACGTGAAGCATTACAGCAACTTTATGCTCTTAAAGATCTCATGAAACAGCCAAGTTAAAATCTCTTCTAAGCCCTATCCCGCATAGGGCTTAGCTGATGATGATTCTCATTCCCTGAGCCTTCCATCAAATCATCGCAGTTTTTTCAAATTTAACAGCCCTATATATAACAAATATCAATAAAAGGAATTGTTTGTTCCCTCTATTTTTGCCTAAAATACGGTATTCGTCATTAGAACCATATTTTTTAGGTAGCTGTCGCCATGACCTTCGTTGTCACTGAAAATTGTATTAAATGTAAATATCAAGACTGTGTTGAAGTTTGCCCAGTAGACTGTTTCTATGAAGGTCCTAACTTCCTTGTGATTAACCCGGACGAGTGTATCGACTGCGCGTTATGTGAGCCTGAATGTCCTGCGAATGCAATTTTCTCTGAAGATGAATTACCGGAAGGCCAAGAAGTCTTTATCGAGCTAAATGCTGAACTGTCTCAAAAATGGCCGAATATCACTCAAATTGGTGAGCAACCTGCTGACCGTGAAGAGTGGAATGGTAAAACTGATAAATTACAATATCTTGAAAAATAATTTTTCAAATCTTAAAAAAAGACCAGCATAGACTGGTCTTTTTTTATACCCCATCCACACATTTCATTGCAATTTATCCTGATTTTCTCCGTAAAAGTGGACTAAAATAGCGCTATTTTAAAATATCTGAATTGCTATCAATGAAGCATTTAATAAAGGGGTTATTGAGTGTTTGTATAATCCCGCTTGTCTTTGTAGGATGTGCTACCACCACAAAACAGTCTGGTAAAGTAACTCCAGATAAAAGGATTTACATCCCAGAAGAACGAGTCCAGTACAACCATAAACCACAGCCTAAACCGGTTCCTTATGTCTATACTCACTGGGTATCGGCACTAAATAACCTGTCTCTTGTACGTGAATATGAAAACTTTTTGGCCCAGCAAGGGGTCGGAAATATTATTCCAAGTTTTGAGCTGATGCGTACTGCACGGGATTGGGCTAAATGTGGTCGATCTCAATATATGATTCCAAGCCGTGAGCTCTGGTCAAATCAGGTGCCTACTTTACGTGTCTTCAAATATCTGGTTGCTGCCAATGTACTGACTGATTTTGAAGTCACTTCGGTTTATCGTGACCTGCCTTTAAATCAGTGTGCCGGTGGAGCTAATTCTTCACGTCACCTGTTTAACTCGGCAATTGATTTTCGGATCGGACCTGAGTACCCACAGGCTCAGGATTATGCAGCAATTGAAAATACCAAGTTCAAACTGTGCCAGTTTTGGTTACAGCATGGACAAAGCCTGAATATGGGGCTCGGTTTATATGCCTCTGGCCAAATCCATATTGATACTCAAGGTTATCGCACTTGGGGCCCGGATTTAAGTCGTCGCTCATCAATGTGTAATTACTAAGTCATTTCATTTTCTATACAAAGCCAGCTTTTGGCTTTGTATAGCCTAAAAAATCAGCGAATATAGAACAATAAATTGCGCTGTGCCCGGAAAAGTTTAAAATGCACGCATCACAACAAAGGTGCGAGTACTATGCAACAAATGTGGACAGATATTGACCGCTACATTGATTCACATTTAATTCCTGAAGATCCTATCCTGAATCAGACTCTTGAAAATACTGCTGCACATGGTTTTCCAGATCATCTGGCTGTTGCGCCGAATCAGGGCATGCTGCTGCAAATGCTGATCCAGATGAATAAGTGCAAGCGCGTACTGGAACTAGGAACCTTTGCTGCATATAGCACCATGTGGCTGGCTCGTGCCCTCCCTGAAGACGGTTATATCCTGACAATCGAAGGCCGTGATACACATGCTGCGATGGGACAGGAAAATATTGATCGTGCACAGTTAAAACAGAAAGTTGAGCTGAAATGTGGCCGTGCTGCAGATGTGCTTCGTGCCCTGCCTCAAGATACTGAAGCCTTTGACTTTATTTTTATTGATGCCGATAAGCAAAGCTATCCTGAATATCTGGAGCTGAGCTTAAACTTTTCTCACTCCGGTACCATTATCTTCCTGGACAATGTGATTCGTGCCGGTGATATCATCAATCCGGATAATAAAAAACCAAGTATTGAAGGCATTCGTGACATGTTTAAAGCGCTGGAAAATCATCCACGTATCTTATCTTGTACTGCTTTACAGACCGTTGGCAGTAAAGGACATGATGGTTTTGCACTCGCAATTGTCAAATAATACGACTAGAACAAAAATCAGCCAATAAAGTATTCTCGATAAATAACATCATCTTACAGAATGTAACCACAGAGTTATCCACAATATATGAGGATAACTCTGGTTATTTTTAATTCAAGCTGTAACAATTTATCAAAAAATACATTTCTGTAGGTTTTATCACCCTCTTTCTACTTCGCTACCAATAATGGCACTTTAGAATTTCGGAAAATCGTTGTCGCAATACTGCCCAAGAAGAACTGGTGGATCTTGCTGTGACTGAATGCCCCCAAGACAATTAACTGAATCCCATGTTCCTGCTGATAAGACAGGATATTTTCAGCTACTTCTCCATAGCGGTATTCTGGAACGACCTCTAGTCCTGCTTCTGTCAAATATTGCAGAGGCTCATTCAGGATTTCCACATGATCCCCGATATAAAGCAGATGACATTGTAATTGTCTTAATAAATCACTTTCTGCAATGCGTTTCATCATCTTCACACAAGTCGGCGAATATTCATAAGCAAAGATAAAACGTGTCGGTGGTCTGAAGTGTTCCCCTACAGTCATCACTGTACAGTTAGCACCACGGATAAAGTTTTCTACATTGGTGCCGATTGGCTTGTTTTTCTCGGCAGAACGCTCACCGAGTAGTCCGATTACAGCAATATCATCAGGTTTTAGAATCTGAAAACTTTGTTCCAGAAAATCACCCTTTTCCTGAATATGGGTGGTGCGGATGCCATAATCTTTAAAGATACGATCCGAAATATGCTGGAGCAGATTATTGCTATAACTAAGCGCAATTTCACTTTGCTTTTGCTCCAGCTCAGCCAGCTCTTTAAGCAACATGGCATTGCTTTCAAAGCCAATCACACCGCTAATTTCCCCAAGATGATAACTGGCCGGGTAATAATCCAGAACCTGTAATAAAACCAGTTCACGGCCGGTCTGTTTGGCAATCCATGCAGCCGCATCTGCAAGTGCGTTCGTGCATGGTGAGGAGTCTATGCAGGCAATGACACGTTTCATGTTCAGCCTCTCTTTTATAATAAAAATTTCTTAGTTATTTTTAACTTAGCACAAGCATTAGTAAATGTGCACTGAAATCTGTAAGGCTTGAATTGAAATATGTTAACTTTTATGTGATGTTCTAAGGCCTTTACCGAATATTAAGCACCTGATATAAATCCTTTTTCCAAGAACTTCTTTCACTATTTTAATCCCGATATCGAATCAATTTTGCCGGATTTCCGGCGACAATTGCACGCGCTTCAATATCTTTCGTGACCATGCTATTCATCCCTATAATCGCCTGATCGGCAATTTTCACCCCATCTTTAATGCCGACATGGGCACCTAGCCAGACATCCCGACCAATCTCAATCCCTTTGGACCTGACTGGCTGCTGATAAATCGGCTGCTCCAGTTCCATCCCATGATCAAAGGCATAAAGATGACAATAGGCTGCGATGCGTACCTGATCATGCAGTTTAATCCCAACCCGACCACCATCCAGAATACAGTGATGATTGATTGCAACTTCGCTCCCTATCTCCAAAGGACCATGTAGCGTACAATCTGCCGCAATAAAGGTATTATCCCCGATAATAATTTTACGCCCCGGTTCAGCGAAGATATGTGCCAACGGCGAAATAAAACAGTTTTCACCAATCTCGACTGTTTCCATCTCCATCAGATAGGTCTGATATTCTTTCTGCCAAGCCTCAGCCCAACCACGATTCTTGGGTTTTAAGGACCAATATAGCCAAGGCATATAATTCAGACGGTGTTTATGCTGCTCACGATATTTCAGTAATGGATCTGGTTCAGTCATCTGTAGCTTCTTCTATGATTTTTAACTGTTCACGTCCGCGAGTAACATCCTGAATCTTCAACGCAAAAGGTTCAATCTGATGTTTCTGAAATTGTGCCTGAACCTGTACACCTTCAGCCGTATATTCTTCCTGATAATCAATCTGCTGCTGATTCAGCTCATACTGAAAAATCGCCCACTCATTAAACTGGCAAGCAAATTCGACCTTTTTCTTTTCAATCAGCTCAATTTTTTCAGCTAATAACAAACATTGTCCAGCACAGCCTCCATAGGCACGGACCAGTCCGCCGGTTCCAAGTTTGATGCCACCATACCAGCGATTCACCAGTACCAGTACATTGGTTAGCTCATTGCCTTCAATAGTCGCGAGGATCGGTCGGCCAGCGGTACCCGATGGCTCACCATCATCATTAAAGCGTACATGATGACCGATTTTCCAGGCCCAGCATTGATGAGTGGTGGTCGGATCACGATAGGCCTCCAGAAAATCCTTCACATCCTGCTCATTTTCTACAGGTGTGGCAAAGGCCTGAAATCGGCTTTTTTTGATGTCTTCCTCAAAACTGACAAGGCTGGCAATGGTAAATGGCATAACTTCAGGCATTCAAATTTCACCTGTGCAGTATACCTGTTTTGATGGGGCAAAGAAAAAGCCTCTCTATACGAGAGGCTTGATTCAATTTAATTTTATTGATTACTTTTAAATTTAACGTTCACGTAACGCTTCTTTAGCCTTGTTGAATGGCTTGATCAGATAGTCCATTACCGTTTTTGCTCCGGTACGAATATCAACAGAAGCCACCATACCTGGTGTGATGTTAAACTCCTGCCCGGCGGCGTTTCTCAATTTGTCACTATCGGTACGGATATACACACGATAGTAGAACTGATCCTGTTTGACTTCATCTCGCAAGGTATCTGGCGAAATCACAGTCACTTTGCCTTTTAGACCGCCATAAATCGAGTAATCATAGGCAGTAATCTTAACCAGTGCTTCCTGATCAGGTCGGATAAAGGCAATATCACGTGGTGAAATTCGGGCTTCAACCAGTAATTTTTCATCTAGAGGCACGATGGTCATCAACTTGCCATTTTGCGGAACCACGCCCCCCAAAGTCATGACATCAATTTCTTTGACCACGCCACGAACTGGGGATTTAAAAATGGTCCGGTTCAAGGTATCTGACTTGCCGCGTACTACCTGTTGCTGAGTTTCCACATCAGTATTGGCTTTGGACAGTTCTTCCCGTGCTTTCACATAATATTGGTTGCGAATATCGTTCATCTGGTTACGCAGGTCATTGGCTTCACGCTTCAAACGTAGAACTTCAACTTCACTGGCTGCGCCTTTGGCCACCAATGGCGCGGTCATCTCCAATTCCTGTTGTACCAGTACCAATGCCTGTTGCAATCCGGCAAGAGATTCTTCCAGATTGGCACGACGTGACTGATAGAGTGCGGTTTCTTCTTTAACCAGTTTCGGATATTTCAGCACTTCTTCCGGAAAAGACAACGGCGTACCACTCACTTCTGCACGTAAACGGGCAGAAGTGGCGCGTGAAGCGATCAGCAAGGATTCTGATTCACCGACATTTGATTCGAAGCGGGTTGGATCAAGCTGTGCCAAGACTTGACCACGTTCTACAATCTCACCTTCTTTGACATTTAACTTGGTTAGAATGCCGCCCTCCAGAGACTGAATCACCTGTTCTTTGGACGATGGAATGACTTTACCCGTACCGGTCGAGACCTCTTCCAGTTTAAATAACCAGGCCCATGTCAATAGAATTAACAAGCCAATGCCCACAATCCAGATAATCAAACTGGATTTCGGTAATGGCGGTTCCTGAAAGCTCACTTTGTTTGAACGCGTTAATGTTTGTGGTTCACTCATGCGCTTGCTCCCACGACCCGTTTAGTTCCTACCTGTGACTGATTCAATATCTGGTCTCGTGGACCATCCATGACAATTTTGCCATCATTGACCACAAGAATACGGTCAACTAACTCCAGTACGGCGCGACGATGCGTTGCCACCACCAGTGTACGATGTGCCAGATACCCTTTCAGATGATCAATTAACTGCTTTTCTGAAACATCATCAATCGCTGCAGTTGGCTCATCTAACAATAAGATTTTAGGCTGGCGGATCAGGAGCCGTGCCAGTAATAAGGCTTGACGCTGTCCACCCGAGAAGCCCACTCCACCTTCCAGAATGATATGATCCAGACCTTCTTTTTTCTCCTGAACAAAGTTAAGTGCACCAGTGATTTGCAAGGCCTCCAGAATTTGCTGATCCGTAGCGAGCGGTGCTCCCAAAGTCAGGTTTTCACGAATACTGCCGTAAAAGAGTTGTGAATTCTGATTGAGCAAGCCCATATCACGGCGTACATCTGAAGGATCAATCAGGGTCAGATCAATACCATCCAGTTTGACCTTACCCTGTGCTGGGGTTTGCATACCCGACAACAGTTGCAATAGAGTCGATTTACCTGCACCGTTACGACCCAGAATTGCTATTTTTTCACCGGGCTTGATTTCCAGTTTTGGAATGACCAGACTCGGTTTGGGATCATCATCGCCATATTTAAACACCACGCCACTCAGGTCATAATGACCATCTAAAACAGGACGGTGAATCAGATGTGAATAATCCGGCTGATCCACCGGTTTTTTCATCAATTCATCCAAACCGCCCTTGGCAACTTTGGCTTGCTGTAAACGGCCCAAGACACCAGTAATTTGTGAAATAGGTGCCAGCATCCGTGATGATAAAATCGAACAGGCAACTAAAGCACCTGTGGTCATCTCACCATCCATCACCGCAAATGCACCGACCAAAACCACAATAGCAAAGGTGAGTCCCTGAATTTTTTGGGTCCATGCTGTCATTAAGCCAACAATTTTACGTTGTTGCATGCTGACATCAGCAGAGACCTCATTCATATGATTCCATTGGTTCTGGAAGCGGGTTTCAGCTCTTAACAGCTTGATATCTTCAATCCCTTGTACGGCTTCCACTAATAAAGCATTACGGATCGCAGATTCACGCATTCCTAACTGTGCCAACTTAGCCAGTTTTTTCTGCGCCAGAATCCCTGGAAGAATCATGAGTGGTACTACCAACAGCATAACCCAGAACAGGTTGCCGCCAATAATCCAGAAGATCCCCAGGAACAGGAAGAAGAATGGCAGATCTGCAATAGCCGTCACGGTAGTTGAAGTGACCAGTTCACGCACACCTTCGAGTTCACGAATCTGCGAAATAAACGTTCCGGTCGATTTGGAACGCTCACTGTTTTTAATTCTTAAGGAATGCCCAAATACCCGGTCAGATATTTTCAGGTCAGCCCGTTTACCAATAATGTCTGAAAGATAAATACGGGATACCCGCAATACAAACTCGAAAATCGCCGCAATCAGTACACCGCCGGCCAACACCCATAAAGTAGGAATCGATTGTGAAGGAATGACACGGTCATAAACGTTCATCGAGAAGACAATCGTTGCCAAAGCCAGAATATTGGCGATTAAAGAGGCAAACATCACATCGATATAGCGTTTCCAGTCTTTCAGAACAATTGACCAGAACCAGTTTTTCTCAAAGGGCTTGATGTATTCGTCGACACGCGCATCCGGCACAGAAGACTCTGGTCGCAGGATATAAACATGCTTCGCACCTGTTTCTAACTGCTCGATGGTAAAACTTTGCGATAAACCGGCATCACCACTCAGTTGTACACTGACATTACCTTGTGTGTCGATACGTTCAATAACACCGACATCTCCGCTATCAAATTCAACCAATAAGGGCAAACGCCAAGGATTCAGCAGACTGCTATCAAATTTATTTTTGCGGACATTTAATCCCATCTGACGGCTGACAATCTTGAGCATTTCATCAATGTCATGATGCTGGTTCCAGTCCAGTTGCAGACGAATCCGTTCCTCAGATGGTTCAATCCGATAATGCTTGGCAATATTCAAAACTGCCTGAAGCCACGGCTGATAATTTATTATAGTACTCATGACTGAACTTCAAACCCCTGAATAGAAATACGGTTAAGCGCGTAAATATCCCGTGTACGACCTGTCACCTGAATGTATTGCACAATCGCCGAATAGATGTCATAGCGCGCTGATTCAATTTCCTGTGCTGCGCTGTGAATCGCCTGTTCTGCATTCAATAAATCCACTACAGTCCGAGTGCCCAATTTATATTGTTCTTGATATAGCTCTTTGGTTCGTACCGTGGTTTCACGGCGCTGAGCCAGGACATCCATTTGTCTTTGTTTATTTTCGATCTGTTCCCGGATTAAACGAACCTGATCCAGCACATCCAGATAGACAGTATTGACCTGTGCGCGTGCAGCTTCTTCGGCATAACTGGCAGCACGTGCCTGAGACCGAACAGCGCCACCCTGATAAAAATTACTGCTGGCTTCAATCATGATTGAATTATAAAAGCCATCATCTTCATTATTATTCGGATTTCGACCATTAACCGCCTGACTTAAGCTACCTTTCAGATTAATGGTCGGATAACGGCTTAAACGTGCCTGATCTTTTTGCAATCGGGCTACATCCACCCCTGAATGTGCCAAGATCATACTTGGAATCTGAGTAAATTCAGGATCCTGATAAAGATTAGCCTGGGTCACGATCCGATCTGGAATTTCCCATTGAATTGCAGAGACATCAAATCCCAATAAAGTTCGTAGACGTTGCTGATATTGTCTTAACTGGGTCTGTTGCACGATCAGGTTAGATTGCGCAGCTTCCAGATTGGATTGCGCCTGAACCGGATCAGCCTGTGTGCTAATTCCGGCGCGGGCACGTAAATTGGCAATTTCTGCAATTCGTGCAATGCCCTGAATCTGTTGTTCGGCAATCTTGGTAATTTCCTGATAGCGTTTAATATTGACGATAGCATCAGCTACTTCCAGTGCCACCTGATCCAGACTTACCAATACTCTTGCCTGATCTTCTGCCAGTCTCGCTTCTTCAACACTGACATTGGTTCTAATCTTGCCAAAGTCATATAGCATCTGGGTTGCATTCAGAGAAACCACCTGACGTCCACGTTCACCTGAGGTCAAATCTCCGGTACCTACACCGCCAGATAACTGCGGATAATACGCTGCTTTGGCCACATCAATATTGGCGGCCTGTGCAGATAAAGACGAAATACTCTGGGCAATTTCCGGACGACGCTGAACTGCAGTATGAACCGCCTCAATCAGACTCATTTTTGCAGGAATACCAGCATTTATAGGTCGAATTGAAGATTGTGCCTGCTGCGGCCGACTAATCTGCGGCAGTTCAGCCACCTTTGAGGTATCCAGTGAGTACTGACTCAGTGAGCTAATATCAATCGTCTGCGCCGATCGTGTTGGCTCTGGTGCAATCAGTTTTCCTAACCCACTTTTAATATTACTAAAATAATTCTGTGAATTTTCTGCATGTACAAATGGTACAGATAAAGGTAAAAGAAGAATGATCCATCTTCCCTTAATTTTATCTATTATCCCCTGAACATTTTTTAAGTGCTGCACCCTAAATTGCATAATAATGAATGTTTCGTGTTTTAGCCTAACAATATATCAAATCATACAAAAAGATAGCTTTTTCGTCTTAATGTAATTAAAAAAAACCCGCATTTGACGACTAAAGTCTTAATGCGGGTTTTTCTGATAATGAAAATTTTCTATACAGTAAAGTCATCACCCAGATAAACTTTACGTACCGTTTCATTGGCCAGAATTTCTTGTGCCGTGCCTTCAGCAATGACTGAACCTTCGCTGACAATATAGGCATGTTCACAGATGGCTAGAGTTTCACGAACGTTATGATCGGTAATCAATACACCAATTCCACGATCTTTCAGCGTCGTAATAATATCTTTAATATCACCCACTGAAATCGGGTCAACCCCGGCAAAAGGTTCATCCAATAACATGAATTTAGGGTCAGCTGCCAAAGCACGGGCAATTTCAGCACGACGACGTTCACCACCCGAAACACTCATACCCAATGAATCTTTAATATGGGTAATTTTAAAGTCTGCTAGTAATTCGGCTAAACGTTGTTGACGCTGAGCTTTGCTTAAATCCTTACGGGTTTCCAGAATCGCCATAATATTTTCAGAAATGGTTAGTTTTCTAAAAATAGAAGCTTCCTGAGGTAAATAGCCAATCCCTTTTCGCGCACGTTCATGCATTGCCAAGTCAGACAAATCGAGATCATCCAGATGGATTTCACCCTTGTCCATACGCACCAGACCCACCACCATATAGAAACTGGTAGTTTTACCTGCACCATTAGGTCCTAAAAGCCCAACAATCTGCCCACTTTCCATACTGAAGGAAACGTCCTTGACTACCCAGCGTTTACTATAATTTTTCGCCAGATGCTTAATGGTTAAAGTCTGAACCTGATGCGTCTGTGCCATTAATCACGTGCTCCCGGGAAGGATTTCGAAGATGAAGGCGGAATCACGATTTGTACACGACCTGCTGCTGAACCGGTTTTATTTGGTGTACCTGTTGCTTCAATATCGCCTTTATTCATGCTGTATTTCAGTGTATTACCACGGATACTAGCGCCATCTTGCTGCAAGTAGGCATTTCCAGATAGGGTAATAATCCCGGTTTCCGCATTATAGACAATTTTCTGTGCCTGACCTTTGGCCAAACCTTTGGCAGGATCAACTTTCTGCTGAAATTGAGCCGGGCTACCTGTTGCCGTAATCAGGCTGATCTGTTTTTTATTATTCAGATTCGCCACAATCGAATTGGCCTGCAATTTCATGGTGCCCTGTTCAATAATGACATTACCTGAATAAGTCGTGACTCCAGTACGCTCATTAAAAGTCGCACGGTCAGCTAATAAGGTAATCGGCTGATTACGATCAGATGGCAATGCAAACGCAGTGGCTGAACCCAATGCAACCAGACTTAACAACGCAGCGCGCTTAAGGAAAGTTTTCATCATTTTAGCTCTAGGAATTTGGTTCATACTTTCCTCGAATATTAAAGAATTCGTATTGACCATCATTAAGATTGGCTTTTAGGCCCTGACTGATAAATTCAGCCTGTGGAGATTCAACAATGACAGTTTTATCGGTTTCAATTTCACGTGTTTTCGGAAAAGCGGTCAGCTCCTCGGTACGGAACTGCATTTTTCCATTTTGCATGATCTTGGTCGCCAGCACTTCTTGAGAAAGTACAACTTTTGTATTGTCATCATAACCGTTGCCCTGTTTGGCAAAGAATGTCGCATCAATCTGACCGTCTTTATAGGTCGTTGCCTGCAGATTTTTGAGACTTGAAGTCTCTAGCTGCAGGTTTTGTTCAAGCTGGTCGACCTGGGCACGAACAGACAACATGCCCTTTTCATCAGTTTGGGTTAAGTTAATATTATTCGCAGAATAGGTCATGCTACGTGCAGAATCAGTCTGCAACTTGTTGCCTTTACCGCTGTAATAGTAATAACCACCACTTATTGCGGCAATGATAATAGCCGTAAGATATAAAACTCTAGTGTCCATAAGCGGTGTACTTAATCCAGGATGTATGACTTATTAATAAGGCGCACGAGTATATTTTTCAAGTAACTCTTGGTACTTACCTTTGGACATCAGTAACATGTCACAAATCTCGCGTACCGCACCACGACCACCATAGGCTTGCGTTACCAGATCAGCACGACGACGCACTTCAACATGGCCGTTTGGAACAGTCACTTTCATGCCTGCAATCGCGAAGGCAGACAGATCAGGCCAGTCATCACCCATGTATAAACAGTCTTCAGGATCGATATCGAGCTGAGTACACGCTTCACGCAAAGCAGTCCCTTTATCTTCGCGGCCCTGATAAACCAGATCTACACCTAAATCCGACATACGTTTCTGTACGATATTGCTTTGACGCCCAGTGATAATGATCACTTTGATTCCGGCTTGCTGTACCAGTTTCATACCCAGACCATCACGGATATCAAAAGACTTGATCTCATCGCCCGTGTTGGTCAATGTGACAAAACCGTCGCTTAAAATACCATCTACATCAAGTACCAGTGCCTCAATATGACGTGCCTGCTCTAATAATACATAAGATGCCATTTATTAATTTACCCCAGCCTGAATCAGGTCATGCATACTAATTACACCAATGACTTTATTGGCATCATCAACCACTACAAATTGATTAATTTTACGTTCGTTCATTTTTTCCAGTGCAACGACAGCACGTGCTTCCTGAGAAATTGTCAGCGGATTTTTGGTCATTACTTCCTGAATCGGTAAATTGACATCAAAACCTTGCTGTTTGTCGATCAGGCGGCGTAAGTCACCATCAGTGAAAATACCCAGCAGAAGGTCATTTTGATCCACAATTGTGGTTAAACCTAGGCGTTTATTTGAAATCTCGTATAAAACTTGATTCATTGGTGTATCTGGTGACACTTTTGGCAATTCCGAACCAGTGTGCATTAAGTGTTTTACATGCAGCAATAAGCGTTTACCCAAGGCACCCGCTGGATGTGACAAGGCAAAATCGTCAGCAGTAAAACCTCGTGCATCTAAAAGAGCGACAGCCAGTGCATCACCCAGCGCTAAAGTTGCTGTTGTACTCGAAGTCGGTGCCAGGCCAAGTGGACAGGCTTCCTGAAGATGACCTAGAGTTAAAGCCACATCAGCATTTTGTGGCATTGGGCCTTTGGCATCCCCACTAATGGTAATTAAGGGAATTTCCAGACGCTTGATCAGAGGCATCAGCATCATGATTTCATCGCTTTTGCCTGAGTTTGAAATGGCAATCAGTACATCACCCGGTACCAGCATACCGAGATCCCCATGCCCTGCCTCGCCCGGGTGCATGAAGAATGAAGGCGTACCCGTAGACGCAAAAGTTGCCGCCATCTTACGGCCAATATGCCCGGATTTCCCCATCCCGGTAATCACCAGACGACCTTTGCACTGCAGGATAATTTCACATGCCTGACTAAAACGCTCATCGATCTGCGTGGCTAAAATCTGTAATGCTTGTTCTTCGATACGCAAGGTTTCAAGTGCAACTTTCTGGAAGTCTATTTGATTTGGCATATTTGGTGGGTTCAAAGTAGGTTTACCTTAACTCTATACAGAGTTGACTCATTCTAGCAAAAAATAATTTTCGCAATTTTATCATATCTATGCAAATAGCAGGTTTCAAAATGTAGAGCTTTTCATAAAACTTAAACAGAATATTCTAAAATTTCCCTGACCGAAAGCTCTTCATTATTTAGAATTTCATTAGGTAAATCAGTTTTGATTGTCCTTTTTATTTTGCGTAGGCAATAAAAAACCCCAATCTTCCGATCAGGGTTTTTTGAATTTTGGAGCGGGAAACGAGACTCGAACTCGCGACCCCAACCTTGGCAAGGTTGTGCTCTACCAACTGAGCTATTCCCGCAATATGGGAGTGAATTATAGAGAGTTTCTGCTAACTGTCAACTCTCTATTGATTCAACTGTCGAATTAATCAGCACGACGCCATACAGTTCCTTGACGGGTATCTTCCAGCACCACTCCTTGGTCTAATAAAGACTGGCGGATTTCATCGGCACGAGCAAAGTTTTTCTCTTTTTTGGCATCTTTACGTTGCTGGATCAGATCTTCAATCTGCTCTTCAGACAAGCCTAAAGCTTCCTGACCAATATCAGACTTTAAGAATTCGTCGACATTGTGCTGTACCAGACCCAGAATATTGGTGAGATGGCGCAGAGTAGAATAATAAACAGCAGCCTGTTCCTGATTCTGATCTTTTACTGCACGATTCAGCTCTTTATTCAGTTCAAACAATACAGCAATGGCTTCTGGTGTATTGAAGTCATCACACATGGCTGTATTGAAACGCTCAACAAAGCCTTGATCTAACGTATCAACCAGCTGTTCGCCATACACTGCCTGATAAGCTTTAAAAGAATGATAGAAACGCATCAGCGTATTTTTCGCTTCTTTTAAGGCTACATCAGAATAATTCACCGGGCTGCGGTAGTGTGAGGATACGATAAAGTAACGCACCACTTCTGGATGGAATTTTTCAATCACATCACGGATGGTGAAGAAGTTCCCCAAAGACTTCGACATCTTTTCACCATCGACATTGATGAAGCCGGCATGCATCCAGTAATTTACATACTGTTCGCCAGTGGCTGCTTCTGACTGTGCAATCTCGTTTTCATGATGCGGGAAGCTTAAGTCAGCACCACCGCCATGAATATCAAAATGATTGCCTAGGCAGCAAGTTGACATCGCAGAGCATTCAATATGCCAGCCTGGACGACCATTGCCCCATGGTGAAGCCCATGAAGGTTCATTTTCTTTGGCATGTTTCCAAAGTACAAAGTCAAACGGGTGTTTTTTCTCAACTTCGACGTCTACACGTTCAGAAGCGCCTGCCTGCATATCTTCCAGTTTACGGCCTGAGAGACGCCCGTATTTGGCGAATTTTTCAACCTCGAAGTAAACATCGCCATTATTTGCCGGATATGCAGTCCCTTTTTCCACCAGCGTACCAATCATGTTTTGCATCTGATTGATGTAATCAGTGGCTTTTGGTGCTTCATCCGGTGCAAGACAGCCTAATTTGGTAAAGTCTTCATTCATGGCATCAATAAAACGGCTGGTCAGTGATGAAATGCTTTCCCCATTTTCATTGGCACGTTTAATAATCTTGTCGTCAATGTCAGTGATATTGCGTACGTATTTTACTTTCCAGCCCTGACTGCGCAGGAAACGGATAATATAGTCAAATGCAACCACTGTGCGTGCATGTCCGATATGACAGTAGTCATAGACCGTCATCCCACAGACATACAGATCAATCTGACCTTCTTTACGAGGTACAAATTCTACTTTTTTACGTTGCTCTGAGTTATATAGAACAAATGGTTGCATAGGTCTTCTAGAATGCTTTTACAAATGATGGCTCATCTTAACCTAAGCATTATTTTTCATAAAGTTTTAAGAAAAGTTTTCAAGGTTTTTTTCTGCGGTTATTTCTCTATTGTATAAAAAGACCAGCTATTGCTGGTCTTTTTAGATATCAGGATTTAGCTTCGGTTTTGCACTGTATTAACATCTGTTTGGTTTTTGGTCCCAATGAATTACTCAGGCTGGTATTTAAAACACGCGCATAGTTTTGATGATCTTTCTGGTAGAAATCTATCGTAGTCCCTTGGTACTCGGCGGTAATTATATATTGATAACCTTCAAAAGTTTTTTCAGACTTAGGCTCAATTGACTTTAATAAAGCACGCTTTTGCTTAGCAGAAATTAAGCGCAAAATGCTTTTTTCACCAATAACATAAGATAAGCTATGGGCTTTCTCTTTTGAACAATCCAAAGCATAACGGCCTTTTAACTCTCCTAAAGATCCTTTAAGTATAGGTTGTTCAACTGTACTCGCAAATAATATACTAACCCGGATCCTGCTTAAGCCGATGATTCCTTAATTTGAATTGTTGGCTTATTTTGATGGGTTAATTGATATGCACATAGTGAGGCGTAAATTCCACTCAGAAATCCATGAAGACTACGTGCTTTA
>NZ_VPED01000141.1:0-1622 GCF_013417335.1 Acinetobacter sp. YH16031 | reverse complement strand
CCAGATTCTGCCTGTTTCAAGATGGACATGATCTGACTGTCAGTAAATTTAGATGTTTTCATGCAGAATCTCCTGCTCGTATCTTAAGAGAAAATTCTACTTTTAGATCCTATTATTTTTAGGGGGGATTACCGCTAATCAAACTTGTGAAACATTGTTTAAATATTAGGCGTGGAACATGAAAAATCAACAAAAAAGCCCAACTGAGCACAGTTGGGCTTTTTACTATACGATAAGACTATGATTTATATTAAATAAAAATTTGCATTACATATAAGGTGTATTATGTTAATTGTAGGAAGACTTAATTTTTTGATCTGATAAAAGTGAAAAATCAGTACTTCTAATTGCTCTTAAAAAATCATTCAAAGAATAGTATTTTAAATAAAAATTAGGTAAAACAGAAAATAGATTGATTTCTGGTTCATATGTTTTAAAGCTTAAAATTGCGACTTTTTTAGTTTTAATAACATTACCAACTAGACTTTGAAATTCATCGTTAAGATCAATCAAATGATTTGATTTTAAAAGTTCTAAATCGTATACAAAATTATCAAAATCTTCATCTAGAATATTTAATCTTCCTACCAGCTTTTCAAGAACAATCTTAATATGTGAATTATAATCTTCTGGTATCCTTTGCATCTCGATCATACAAGAAAGTAAATCTCTGGCATTAGAAGAACAATCAAGTAAACAATTCTGAAAAGAACTTATAAAATTATAGACTTTTTCATATCCCTCATTCGGATCATCAGGAAACCATTCTTTAGTCTGAATAAAGTCATTGAATATACTAAGATCTTTTGGAATAGGAGTATTTTGAGGAAGACTAAAACTTGTGTTGGCTCGAAAATAGCTTGAATATTCTCTTTCTATTAATGATAAATATTTTCTTTGATAGTCTAAGTCTGCTGTTATAACTTTATCTTCTAGATCCTTTAGCGTCACATATTCTATTTCAATGTCCGCACTATTAACCATCACATTTTGGGGAACGGCTTCTACAGTAAGAAAAAGCATCCATAGTTTTTTGATTCTTTTGTCTTCATCGTATTTTGAAATTTTATTAAGCGTTTCCTGAATTTTTTGTTTTGTGACAGTAATAGTCATTTGAAGACCTAAACCATCATCAAAATCTCCATAATCAATACCTGGATAATTAATATTAATTTTGTTTAGATCATCAAATTTTTTAGAAAATATTTCATTGATTATCGGTAATAGTGCTTGCTCCTGAGCCTTTGATAAGTCCGTAAATCCTTTGCGAGTGTCTAATTTAATTTGTGCATAGATAGTCGCAAAAAAATGTCCTATTCTTCTTGATAAATTCATATGTTCAGGTTGCATAATTGTCTTAATTTTTTATAAAAAACTGGTAGATATAATAACCAATCTCTGAAAATTCATTAAGCTGTATTTCTTTACCCATTTAAAATAATGGTGGTTATACGCAGTACACTTGTATATAAATATAAATATCAGAAACTTAACAGGCACTGTTGCAAATAGAGATTTGAGTCGATGATGTTCCCTTTAAAAAGTACTTAGAGACCGAAAACCCTGTTGATTAGACACACTTCACCCTGAGGCTGACCATAATAAAATGACGATGCTTGTCC
>NZ_VPED01000140.1:0-1629 GCF_013417335.1 Acinetobacter sp. YH16031 | reverse complement strand
TAAAGGATGCGTCATTTTTTTAAATGACCGCCTTTAGGGAGAGTATTGCCGAAACTCTCTCAACCGTTTCCAAAGCCAAAGCACGAAGTGCGACGCTTTGGGGGCGAGTTGAGAAGTTGAGAGCATTTGTTTTTTAGAGGGGGGTAAGAGGGCGGAATTATATTACACCCTCTTTTCTGCTTAGGCTATTTAAGTAGTAAAAGTATATCTTAATTAAATGCTTGTCTTAAAACTTCACCTTTTTCTGTAGAAGTTTGACTAGTCGTAGAGTTTTCATCATTTATGTCCAAAATATCTTTTCTTTTTTCGGGACCATAATATGAAATAAACTTACTTATAGATTTATCCCAAGCTAAATAACTGTTGTTATATTCAGATATAAAACGATATCCATCTTTTGATTTTTGAAGTCCTAAACCTTCACGACCTAACCAATAATTAAGTACATGATTGTATTTACCTGCCTCATTTTGAAAATAGATATCTATAAAGCCATCACTACTTCCAGTAAACATAGAGTAAGCACCTTCACAGGTAACTGCTGAAGATCGGATAATGTAATCTTTTAGTCCATCGCCATTAAAATCTACATTTACCAAAAATCCTTTATGGAAAGTGATTTTTGGATTTTTAATAGCCATTTCTTCATCTTCAGCTATACCTTGACATGCTTCAATATAATTAGTTTGGACTGCTTCTTTAATTTCTATAGGAAGCTTATTGAAAGGGATACTATTATTTTTTACAGGGATTTCTGCTAAAGAATTTGTACAAAAAATAGCGATGGATATGAAACCTATGAACTTTTTCATTAATAAACCTATTTATTTGAATTTTATAAAGATTAATAGGTATATCTGAAACCTTGTGCCATCATGCAATCTTGTATCATTTCAGCTTTTTCATTTTGATTTACTTTAGCTAAACCTACGTCATAGCGACATTTTGCTAAAGCATTATTAACATCGTGTGGAGTAATTCCTGCTTTTCTCCACATAGGTTGTGATGTACTACATGCAGAAAGTAAAAGTGTTGAAACAGCTAATGCCCCGATAATTGTTTTTTTCATAAAAAACTCTATAAAACTTAATAAAATAAGTTTTTGATTTTACCAAATAAATAAATTAAGTAATCAGTTAATTATTTTTTTTACGCTGATTTAAGGTTTCTTGTCCTAAATCCTTCCAAATTTGCCATTTCATATCATTTGGGTCTATTTCAGCAGTTTTTAGAAGAACGCCAAGTAATTCGGCTGGGTCACGTTGATCTAGGTTAGCTATTTCAAATAATGCGCCTAATTGAATGAGATGACGTGTACGAGCTTTACGTTCAGCTTCTTTTTCTGCATTCAGTAATTTTCTAACTGCAACTTTTTGCTTATTTGCTCGATCTATGGCTTTTTCAGCTTTGATCAAGGCATTGATCTTTTTCTCTTGGTCGGGTGTTCTGTACTGAATTTTGGCTAATTCAAGTAAAAGTTTTTGAGCATCACTAGGATTCTTTAAAGCAGAAATATAGGTGATTTTTTCAGACAGCCAATCATTATTCATATTCAATTCCATTAATTCAGATACCGCAAAAGCACAGGCTCAATACTCAAAGAACGATAACAAAATATTTACGTTCGAG
>NZ_VPED01000139.1:0-1646 GCF_013417335.1 Acinetobacter sp. YH16031 | reverse complement strand
CGTGATGTCCGATCCGTAGGTCGGCACACGCGACAAAATGACAGTATTTTGCTTTTCTTTGTGTCGGCGCGGGACGACGCCTAAGTTCTACCGATCTGGACGCATACGGGAGCTGTAATCAGGGAAAAAAAGGATTTAAGAAGCATAAAGCTTCAGTTCGCTCATAGACATTCGCTCTGAAAGCCTTGCTATACAAGCATTACGTGAGATTTCGTAAATATACTAAATATACCAAGATCAAAAAAATGCCCTAAAAGATAGACTTAAGGGCATTTTGACTGGAGATATAAAACTAACTTGAGGCTAAAAGCTGAAATTCAAGTAAAGTGCGCCCTTTGGGGTTAAGGGGTCGAACCCCTTACAAGTCCTGTGGCTACGGGGTAGGCTTGCTTAATGAATCAATAAAATCTTTGTTATCCGTTATAAGACCAGTAAAAGCAGCGTCCACAATAGAACGATCATCTAAAACCTGAAATTCTGTCAATTCGGAAAAAGAATAATAATCCCCATCATCTACAGAAAACTCATGATCACCATGAAGATGTAAAACAACCGAAGTAACCTCACCATCACTTTGATAAGTTGTTCCACCCAAACAAATACTATATGAAACTTGTTTGCCTAACAAATCTTTTAAGTGTTCAACTGTTTGATTTATATCAATATTTCCCATTTAAAAAACCTCTATTTATTTAACTATTCAAGTATTAGTGATTTATCATTATGGTGAGAGTTGGAGAAGATCAGGGAATACTCACCCTAGAGCACTAAAAGCACCCTAAGCAGTATTACCCGAACAATGTAAGGCATCACTACGGAGCCGAGCCATCGTTTCACAGGAGCGCATTACAGTCTATTGCTGCGCTTGTCTTGGTTAGGGCATAGATCACCCCCTGAACACGTCCAAAACCGCCTATAAACGCCTTTTAATGATCACCGCAAGGGATTACCCCAATATACTCACGATCAGCGTTTTATGACTACTCATGCCGTTGTCTGCTTTGTTCAGATCCCCCAGTAGCAGACTTAAACCTAAAATGCGCTGGCGTCACTGTACCTCCCACCCACATCAAGGACGGAAATTAATTATTTGGACGGATTAAGAACGAAAGAGGGATTTATTTTAATTCTACGAACGTTATAATCATCTAACAGCACGGAGATTTAATCTTGAATCTTATATCGAGTTTCAGCTCATATAACTTTCGTTATTAATTATTACCAGTAATTAATAACCGTGCATCCAATATAAAACTAAAGCCGATCATAAATCAATATGGTCGGTTTTTTTTATGGAAAATATTTGGATTTTTTTAGATTGAGCGCATAGATCGGATACCGTTACCCCCATCTTATTAGTGGGGGTATTTAAGAAATTCCTTTCAACCCCCCCTATAAACTCGGAGTATTGGATCATTTTTTGATCAATTTCCTGATTATGTTAATCCGTGTGCAAGCAGGACGCAATAGCAATGAAAAATGACCGCTTTCGTTTAAAAAATCCTTGAACTGTCATTTTATCGCGTGATGTCCGATCCGTAGGTCGGCACACGCGACAAAATGACAGTATTTTGCTTTTCTTTGTGTCGGCGCGGGACGACGCCTAAGTTCTAGCGATTTTGACGCATACGGGAGCAGTAATCTGA
>NZ_VPED01000138.1:0-1649 GCF_013417335.1 Acinetobacter sp. YH16031 | reverse complement strand
GGTTACAACCCCATTAATGAGTTTTAAAGGGCAGGTTGCACTCCCTTCACAGATTGACCTTATCATTAATGGAATCAAGCAATCATCACAGAATGTAGTGCCAGGGCAGTTTGATATTCAAACTACACCGAGTATTACAGGTGCTGGCAATGCACAAATGGTCATTACTGACATCAATGGCCAACAACAAGTCCAAAATTTTTCACTCTATCGCGCAAATCACTTACTGGCACGGGGTCTAAATGATTGGTCATTTAACCTTGGTTATCCTAAATTAAATTATGGCATATCTTCATTTGATTATGCTGATGATTTAGCATTAAGTGGTAGTTATCGTTATGGATTAAGCAATACATTGACTGTTGAGACCCATACTGAGTTGACTGAAAAGTTACAGCAAGTGGGGCTAGGTGGTGTTTACCAATTAGGGAGACAAGCTGGTCAATTCAATGTCTCTTATGCCCATAGTTATACACCTGAAAACACGGGACAGTTGCTTGGATTCGGTTATAGTTGGAACTCAGCATTGTTTAGCTTAAATTATAATGGATTACGTCAATATGGGCAGTTCAGTGATATCGCTAGTTTAAATGATGCTTCATATGCAACCCAATCCAATCAATTTTACATGGGCTTAAATACGAAGTTTGGTCAGTTAGGAGGGAGCTATATTCAACAAGAGTATAAGGATCAGTCCAGCAACGAATATGTTCTATTGAACTGGTCTTATATTTTCCCTCGACGAATGAATCTGAATTTAAGTTATAGCAGGGACTTACTAAATAAAGAAAATAGTTACTACCTGTCCTTTAATATTCCATGGGCGAAACGGAATTCAGCAACTATCACAGCTCAACGTAGTAATGATCAAAATCAACTTAGCCTGAACGTCTTACATTCTGTGGATCAAGACCAAGGTGGTTTCGGTTGGCAAGCAAGGGCCAATCATACTGAGTTATACTCACAATTTCAGGGGCAACTGGATTATTTAAGTCGTTATGGCTTGGCCCAACTTAACGTTCAACATACGACCTCAGACCAAAGTAATACCAGTATTTATGCTTCAGTGAATGGCGGGGTTGTACTATTGAAAGATGCTATCTTACCTAAACGCCTAAGCAGTGGTTCATTTGCTATCGTTTCAACAGATCAAATACCTGATGTGCCTGTACGACTAGAGAATCGTTTAATTGGTAAAACTAATAAAAAAGGTTATCTACTACTCGATTATTTGAACCCTTATCAGAATAATAGTATCGCTATAGATACGCTTGATTTGCCAATTAATCTAAAAATTGAAAAAACGCAACAAAATGCTGTACCACGCCAATCGAGTGGCGTTTTTGTACAATTCCCGATGTATCAAGTGAAATCTGTGCAACTTCAAGTAGTAGATTTACAGGGACAAAATGTGAACGTGGGAACTTCTGTATGGCAAGAAGAACCGATTCAGCAACAACAACCCACAACTATTGTGGCTCACGATGGAGTTGTGTATATCGATAACCTAAAAAATAATACACTTTACATAGGCAATCAACTTAAGCAGTGCCGAGTGATACTGCCTGAACTTACAACATTAAAAGGTTTTAGTGATTTGGGGCGAATGGTATGTCAATAAACTGCAATGACTTGTTTAAAATGAGTGA
>NZ_VPED01000137.1:0-1658 GCF_013417335.1 Acinetobacter sp. YH16031 | reverse complement strand
GCCAGGCCTCAGCATTTTATTATGGTGATCCCCTGGGCGAAATGCGCCTGGTAAGCAGAGTTTTTGAAATGTAAGGCCTTTGAATAAGACAAAAGGCTGCCTCATCGCTAACTTTGCAACAGTGCCATTTTAAGCGTTATGCTAAGCCCAGGAAGCCGCAGGATCTTTTGAACCACAACTGCATTAACGTCCGCTATTCTGATACGAGTGGATTGTACGCCTGGGAATTCGAGAAAGATGCTCAGAAATTCAGTCTGAAAGTCAAAGGGCAATATATTGCGAACAGCACGATTCATCAGCTCGATGCAGCATTAGACGGGCTGGGGATTGCCTATATTCCCGAGTATGTTGCAGATGGATATATCAAAAGCGGCAAGCTGATTGCTGTTCTGACCGAGTGGTGTCCATATTTTGACGGCTACCATATTTATTATCCTCACCGCCGACAGGATTCTCCTGCGTTTATGGCTTTTCTGCAAGTTTTGCGTGACAGGTACAATAATGGAATAAGATAAATTTATGAGTAAAGGATTATGTCCACGATAAGCACCTGGGTCGATTCCTGGGAGGCGGCCATGAGGGTAGGGAAGCGCCGTCCCGTCAAGTCAGCGTAATGCTCTGCCAGTGTTACAACCAATTAACCAATTCTGATTAGAAAAACTCATCGAGCATCAAATGAAACTGCAATTTATTCATATCAGGATTATCAATACCATATTTTTGAAAAAGCCGTTTCTGTAATGAAGGAGAAAACTCACCGAGGCAGTTCCATAGGATGGCAAGATCCTGGTATCGGTCTGCGATTCCGACTCGTCCAACATCAATACAACCTATTAATTTCCCCTCGTCAAAAATAAGGTTATCAAGTGAGAAATCACCATGAGTGACGACTGAATCCGGTGAGAATGGCAAAAGCTTATGCATTTCTTTCCAGACTTGTTCAACAGGCCAGCCATTACGCTCGTCATCAAAATCACTCGCATCAACCAAACCGTTATTCATTCGTGATTGCGCCTGAGCGAGACGAAATGCGCGATCGCTGTTAAAAGGACAATTACAAACAGGAATCGAATGCAACCGGCGCAGGAACGCTGCCAGCGCATCAACAATATTTTCACCTGAATCAGGATATTCTTCTAATACCTGGAATGCTGTTTTCCCGGGGATCGCAGTGGTGAGTAACCATGCATCATCAGGAGTACGGATAAAATGCTTGATGGTCGGAAGAGGCATAAATGCCGTCAGCCAGTTTAGTCTGACCATCTCATCTGTAACATCATTGGCAACGCTACCTTTGCCATGTTTCAGAAACAACTCTGGCGCATCGGGCTTCCCATACAATCGATAGATTGTCGCACCTGATTGCCCGACATTATCGCGAGCCCATCTATACCCATATAAATCAGCATCCAGGTTGGAATTTAATCGCGGCCTCGAGCAAGACGTTTCCCGTTGAATATGGCTCATAACACCCCTTGTATTACTGTTTATGTAAGCAGACAGTTTTATTGTTCATGATGATATATTTTTATCGGCACTGTTGCAAATAGTCGGTGGTGATAAACTTATCATCCCCTTTTGCTGATGGAGCTGCACATGAACCCATTCAAAGGCCGGCATTTTCAGCGTGACATCATTCTGTGGGCCGTACGCTGGTA
>NZ_VPED01000136.1:0-1669 GCF_013417335.1 Acinetobacter sp. YH16031 | reverse complement strand
TTGTGGGCAATGGTCACAATATCCTTAGTTGAGCTGCTCAGCCCAGTTTGTTTAGAGTAATCCAGCGCGGTACGCAGTGCTGGAATTGCAATTCGCGCTTTGCGAAGAAGCTCTGGCTGATCTGAAAGCAAGGTAATATCCGCCAGATCATAACTTTCGCCCAATGTTTTTAGCTTATTAATGGTCTGTTCATTTTGAATGCGTAGCAGCGGAAGTGTGCGGCGTGTTGAGTCATTCAGATAATCACGTAAAGCCATGACTTTTTCCTGCTCAGTATTCAATAGATTTAATTGTTCATCGAGCTGATAGGCAATGTGTGTTGCTGCTGTAGAGGAAATGCCGTTCACGGGTGCAGGCTGTGCAATGGTTGGCGCCATAGAAACTGGCAGATTATGATCAATAATTTCGGTAACACGGTTTGATTCTGGCAGAGGATCAAGCTGTTCTGTAATTTTGATGGCATCTACTTTCATCAATAAGCCAGCAGTAGAGAGGCCAATTGCGCCTTGATCTAAATTATAAGGCAGTGTGGTGTCTAAGACTAAATTGTCATCAATATAATGGCGCACACGTTGACCATGCACAATCACAGTCGCTTTATACGACTTATTGACCTCCATATTTTCTTTATAAGCAGATTTATGCAGCACATTCCACGCATTGGTAGGCTGGCGCAGCGCAAGTTCTAGACCGCTGGCGCCAGCTGCATCGGCGCGAATTGCAAATTGATAATAAGGCGTGAAGGCAGGTTCAGCATAGCTGTCAGCAGCGCGGTAAATAATACTGCCCCAGCGGCCGCCATTATTTCTTTCTAAATAAGTAAATTCGATATCTATGCGATAGTTTCTGAGTTTTTGATATTCAGGTGACAGCATTAACGTGGTCATTTGTGTGTCATTGGCGCGCCCATCAATGAATAAGCTGCCGTCTTTGACTTCAACCGTGCCTGCATTTGAGCGCAGTGTTGTCCATGCTGCTGGCAGCGCTGTGAGTTGATCGAAGTTTTCGTCTAAATAGACTTTAGGTACAGGAACTTCTTCTTCTGGTGTTTCTGGCTCTGGGGCTGGTGTTGTCGGTGTTTCAGGCAGGGCGGATGATTCATCTTTATCATCATTGTCGTTGCAGGCAGTTAAATTGAATGCCAATAATATTGCTAAGCTCAATGAAGTCAATTTAGTCATTATGTAGTCTCAGGTTTGATTTTTTAAAAAGCGATTCAAACTTAAGAGTTGAAAATGACACTTTGGTTGATTTGTCATATATCTAATCTTTGCTTACATATTAATGATTTATGAATTCATAAAATTTTAATAAAAATAGATTAAATAAATATGATCAATATTTAATCAAAAAAGTACATTGTTATGATTTATCAACTCATCCACTGCTCAAATTATCCCCAATTTCTGCGGACAACCCTTGGGATAAATCTCAGCCAATTTTGTACGCTTTGACTTACATTCATTCAGGCTCTTTGCGTCTATGCCATTCTTCATCAATTTTCTATTATGGGGACATAGAGAGCAGGATGCTCCAGATAAGAATAATAAGATCAGATACAGGGAATGCGAGGTACGACAGGAGTTATACCAACGCATCAAATATGTAAAAAAGCCTAACAGGATGTTGGGCTTTTTTATTGACTAAATTAACCTTTGAATTGCATTTT
>NZ_VPED01000135.1:0-1707 GCF_013417335.1 Acinetobacter sp. YH16031 | reverse complement strand
CTTTCCCTGATTACAAGCCCCCCCTTTGCTTCTTAACGAAAGATATAGAGCATCCCGAAGGGTGCGAACTGTATTAATTAGAATCTAAACGAGCGAAGCGAGCATAAAGATTACTGAGCGAAGCGAAGGCCTAGTTTCTTTTTTTATTAAATCCTCAACTTCTATTTAAAAAAAACAGCCCCTCAACCGAGCTTTAGCGAGGTTAAAACGTCCGAGCTTTAGCGAGGGCATAGGGCTGTTTTCCATGCTCACTTATGCTTTTATATATATTTTAAAGCTTTTAAATGCTTTTAGACACTCTTAAACCCTTACTACAGAAGGGTTTCAAGCCCTATAAAAGGACATTTAGTCGGTTATAAAAGGACATTTAGTCGGTTATAAAAGGACATTTAGTCGGTTATAAAAGGACATTTAGTCTTGATTTAAGGACTTAATTAATATTGACCTTTTAATGATAACTTTATACAGTGTCCTTACTTTGAATAATAATATGCTTTGAAGATGAAGAATGAGCTTGTTGTGAAAGATAACGCATTAATGAACGCTAGTTATAATTTAGAAGTAACCGAACAGCGCTTAATACTTCTTGCAATCATTAATGCAAGACAAACAGGTAACGGTATAACTGCTGATAGTAAGTTAGAAATACATGCTAATGATTACGCTAGTCGTTTTAATGTTAGTAACGATGGTGCTTACAAAGCACTGAAAAGTGCTGTTCTAAACCTGTTTGATCGTCAATTTTCATTTAAAGAAGAAGATAAAAAGGGAAATGTAGGAACTGTTAAGTCTAGATGGGTAAGCCGTATTAAATATATTGATGATTCAGCTACATTAGAAATCACTTTTGCACCAGATGTAGTGCCTTTGATTACAAGACTTGAGCAACAGTTCACTAGTTATCAACTTAAGCAGGTCACACAGCTTACAAGTAAATACGCTATTAGGCTTTATGAGTTAATCATTGCTTGGCGCGAAGTTGGCAAAGTTCCACAAATTGAGTTAAGTGACTTTAGAAATAGAATTGGGCTTGAAAATACTGAATATACAGCGATGTGTGATTTCAAAAAGCGTGTATTAGAACCAGCAATCAAACAAATCAATGAACATACAGACATCGTAACAACTTATGAGCAACACAAAAAAGGGCGTTCAATTACAGGCTTTTCATTCAAATTTAAGCAAAAGCAAATAAGAACTGAAGTTAAAAAAGACAAAAATATAGGAGATTTTTTTAACCGAATGACTGATTCACAACGTCTTAAGTTTGGATCTAAACTTGCCTATGATGAGCGTGTACAAAGTGAGTATAGCCACTTAATTGGTACTGGAAATTATGAACAATTCGGACAACTTTTAGCTGAAATGCTAGCAGAAAAAAGACACTTTGAAATGTTCTTTCCTTTGCTTGTAGAGCATGGTTTTAACGTATAAAAATAAAAACTAATTACACTTAAGATTAAATAACTCTCTATCTCTGTCTTCTGTTAAATACTCGTTGAGTTCAGCGAGTATTTTTTCTTTATTGGCTTCATTGGCATTCATTTTTTTAATCAAATAAGAACCGAGCAAAATTTTGCGTCGAGTATCATCTTTTCTTTCCTGCTCTTTTTGTTTTGATTTTTCTCTAGCTTCGATAGCCTGTTTACGAGCCTTTAACTGTTTCAACTTTTCCAACTGGGCTTCAATTTTCTTTTCGAGATTTTC
>NZ_VPED01000134.1:0-1723 GCF_013417335.1 Acinetobacter sp. YH16031 | reverse complement strand
AAACGGGGGAAGGCATTGCGGTTTTAAAAACAATGATAGCCATTACATTAGAAGCTGACTTTCAAGACCGCTTAGCCAAAATTTCATTTTCTGAATTAGAAGACCTGACAGGTCTATCTAGACCGATGGTCAATAAAGCTATAAAAATTTTGGCGGACGAAAAACTCATAGCTGTTCATTCTTCGGCTCGGGGAAAGTCTAATATTTATCAAATATTAGACTTTCCAAATATGAATCCGACTGAAATTAAGACTGATGAAATCGTTTTAAGAACTAAAACAAAGGGCTGGTCAAAGCTGCCGTATCAACCAGTTGCAAAAAATTTACGTTTTTTACCAAATAAAGGCGCTATTGCATTAGGCGCATTGAAAAACTATTTGGTCATGTTGAAATATAGAGATAATAATCAGGATTACAGCCGTATATCTCATGATAAATTTATTGAAAAATGTGGGATACAAGCCAATAAAATCAAAAGTTCTAATGATTTACTAATCAACCACGGCTTTATTGGTTTGGCTAAATACATTCAAAATGGATACCTGAAGACCAGCGCGAATATGTATTACATTAAAGGGATATATCCTGGCAAAAAAGGTATCGAACAACAGAATTTCCCTGAAATCAGGGATCCAAATGTTGAATTATATTAATTTAAGAAAGAAACCGAGCGAGTGTCTACGAGCGACTGCTTGGTATTAAAACTCATGCGTTTTTTCTCCCTGATTACAATTACTCCCATTTGCCTCATAAAGGGATTAACAGAGCAAAGCGACTGTACTTGAATTGGTTTATGACCGAGCGAAGCGAGCATAAAGCCTTCTGAGCGAAGCGAAGGCATAGTTTCTTTTTAAAACTCTCGATTGACCTTTGAAAAAACAGCCCCTCAACCGAGCGAAGCGAGGTTAAAACGTCCGAGCTTTAGCGAGGGCATAGGGCTGTTTTCATGCCTGCTTAGGCTTTTATATATATTTTAAAGTTTTTAAATGCTTTTAGACCTTCTGAAATTATTGATATTACTAAGTTTAAAAGCCAATAAAGACACAGATTCCTTGCTATAAAGACACAGATTCCTTGCTATAAAGACACAGATTCCTTGCTATAAAGACACAGATTCCTTGCATAAAGACACACAATACTTTAATGTGTCTTTATACACATAATTATATAACGTGTTGAATATGAAGAATGGATTAGTAGTGAAAGATAATGCCTTGATAAACGCTAGTTATAATTTAGAAGTAACAGAGCAGCGTTTAATACTTTTAGCAATTATCAATGCACGAGAAACACAGCAAGGAATTACGTCAGATAGCAAATTAGAGATACATGCTAGTGACTATGCCAACCAATTTAATGTGAAGAAAGAAACAGCTTATGAAGCATTAAAAAATGCTGTAAATAATTTATTTGAACGCCAATTTTCTTTTAGAGAAACAACAAAGAAAGGAGTTGGTATTGTTCGATCTCGTTGGGTAAGTCGAATCAAATATATTGATGATTCAGCCATATTAGAAATTACTTTTGCACCTGATGTAGTCCCATTAATTACAAGACTTGAGCAACACTTTACTAGCTATCAGTTAAAGCAGGTTTCTCAGCTTACCAGTAAGTACGCTATACGCTTATATGAGATTCTCATTGCATGGCGTGAAGTTGGCAAAGTACCAAAAATAGACCTCTCAGAATTCAGGGAAAAACTAGGTATTGCAGCTGATGAATA
>NZ_VPED01000133.1:0-1783 GCF_013417335.1 Acinetobacter sp. YH16031 | reverse complement strand
GACTTGGAATTTCCCATCTGATTACTCCACGCTTACGAATATGAATTGCTACATTTTATCCGATTATCTTTTGCTTCGCAATGCGGCATGGGCGCACTCAGCGTTCCAGCCCCCTCTGCCGCCCTAAATGCTTGCTCCAATGCATCGAGCACCATATCTGTATTCATCCGTGTCGATACTTTCCATCCAACAATTGCTCGTGAGAACACATCAATAATAAATGCAGTATAAACCCAGCCTGAATTTGTTTGAATATACGTAAAGTCACTCACCCACAGTTGGTCAGGATGATCAGCAGTAAAATTACGTTTTACCAAGTCATCCGCTCGTTTTTGATCATCTCGGCTACGGGTGGTTTGTTTGTTCTTACCACGCCAAACACCTTTTATACCTAGCTTTTGCATTAATCGAGCAACAGTACAGCGCGCAATAATATAGCCTTCACGTTTCAGTTTTTGCCAGACTTTACGTACACCATACCGACCTGAACTTTCCTTCCAAATTCGTTTAATCTCCTCAGCATGATGCAAGTCATGTAAATCTCGCTTTGCTCGATGTTCTGGATTTTCACAGAGATCTAGAGTCCGGTAATAGGTTGAAGGTGCGATCGGTAAAATTCTACAAATCGCCTCGACTCCGTACAGCTCTTTATTATTATGGATAAAATCCACCATTATTTGTGTGGGCGGTCGAGCTCCGCCTGGGCGAAAAAAGCGGCTGCTTTACGTAGAATTTCATTGGCGCGTTGCAGTTCTTTATTTTCGCGTTCGAGTTGTTTGATACGTTCTTGGTCTGAAAGCTGCTGTACTTTAACTGGATTTTGTTTATCTAAATATTTTTGATACCAAACACGTAGTGTTTCAGGAGTACAACCCTTGCGCAGTATACTGCTCAGGGAGCAATAGCGGTGATCGCAGCCCAATTCGATGGATAATCTTTCTCGGATTCAATCAATAATTGAACCGCTCTTTCTCTGATTTCAGGGGTATATTTTACTTTTTTCATCGGGACATTCTCTCAGAAAGCTTGGTCTCCGACAAACCCGGTACGGTTCAAGGTGAGATTTCTAAAATATATGTAGACAAAAATTCAATCAAAACAGCACCAAATAATAATGATATTAGATATTTTTCTATAAAAGAAGTTCACTCAAATCCTAAAAATAATGTAGTGAAAAATAATTTAGCGATTGAATATTCACAAGGTCTTTTCTTGAGCCCATTTACTAATCAATGGGAACCTATTTTTCAAAGAGGCTATATTATTGGTACTCTAAAAACCTATGAATATTATAGCTATACAACTGTTTGCGATGATGTCAGAGGAAAATATTCTAATAACATTATTATTAATACAAACAGAATTGGATTTTAATAATAGCCTAAGCAGAACAAGCTTCTCAAAAGCTCTTCTATAAAAATATAAAAACCTATAAAAGCAAAAGCACATGCTCTCAACTTCTCAACTCGTTACCCAAGCGTCGCACTTCGTGCTTTGGCTTTGGTGAACGGTTGAGAGAGTTTCGGCAATACTCTCCCTAAAGGCGGTCATTTAAAAAAATGACACATCCTTTAAGTATTGCCGATTTACCGCATATTCTTTTGGCTTCGGAGCCACGTATATCGGTCGTATCCGCACATAGCTTTGCAGACTATGCAGACAAGGACTAAAGGTCTTGCACCTTCTCCCACGCGCTCCCTGTCGAAGTATGGCGGTATCTCTGCGAGGGTTTCCCCAACATGCAACTTAACCAACCTATACAGCTACTCTTAACGCTCCGCTT
>NZ_VPED01000132.1:0-1796 GCF_013417335.1 Acinetobacter sp. YH16031 | reverse complement strand
ATATAAGAAAGAAGTTGTTAATGACAGAATAAAACATCAAGAACACTTAGAAGCAGAAAGATTACGCTTGGAAAAACTTAGAGAATTAGAACTAATTCAGTTAAAGAAACAACAAGAAAAATTAGCTCAGGAAAGAAAAGTTAGAGAACAAGCTGAACGTGAGCGTAGAAAAAAATTAGAATCTGACCCTAAATATATAGAGAGGCAAAAAGAAAAAAATTTAATAAAAAAATATGATATTTATCTCTATGACATAGTTGATAAGCATAGATCGAAGTTAATTAATATATTGAAATTATTAGATAATAATCAGAGATTATCTGAACAAGATGCTATTTGGTTAAATTCGGAAGGACGACAATTTTTTACAGATGAACTTAAGATAAAATTTCATCGTGTGGAAGCTGATTTTTATATTAATGAATATAAGACAACCAAATTACATTGGCATGCTATTAATGCCTCTAGTCAATTAAGAAAAGCTAAAGCAAGTAAAGAGGCTGAAAAGTTTTTAGAAAATACTGAAATCTCACTAAATAAAAATAAAAAATTATTGTCAGCTTATTTCACTACATTGGGAGGAGTTAAGAGAGATATTAGAAAAGTTGATACAGCAATAGAATGTGGCGTAAAAGCTCATGAAAATAATTCTCAGGACTACAGACCATGTACTTTATTGGGAGCTATATACATGGAAAACCATGAATATACTCTTGGACATGATTGGTATAGCAAAGCACGTGACCGAGGTGCGCCAGAGAAATCTATAAATGCTGATCTCAGAAGTATTCTTTTAAAATTAGATAAATCAAAACGCATTGAAATGATTGCTAGTCTATTGAAAAAAGACCCATACCTTTATGGTTGGTTAAAAGATATTAAAAAATAACTTCTAGTTTCCAAAAATCCCAATTTAAGTATTGGGATTTTTATTATAAAACGTCACTTTTTACGCTGATTTAAAGTTTCTTGTCCTAAATCTTTCCAAATTTGCCACTTCATATCATTTGGATCAATTTCAGCAGTTTTTATAAGTACTCCAAGCAATTCAGCAGGATCACGCTGATCTAGCTTAGCAATCTCAAAAAGTGCGCCTAATTGGATAAGGTGGCGTGTACGAGCTTTACGTTCAGCTTCCTTTTCTGCATTCAATAATTTTCTAACAGCAACTTTTTGCTTATTTGCTCGATCTATGGCTTTTTCAGCTTTGATCAAGGCATTAATTTTTTTCTCTTGGTCAGATGTTCTGTACTGAATTTTGGCTAATTCAAGTAAAAGTTTTTGTGCATCACTAGGGTTCTTTAAAGCAGAAATATAGGTGATTTTTTCAGACAGCCAATCATTATTCATATTCAATTCCATTAATTCAGATACCGCAAAAGTACAGGCTTAATTCTCAAAGAACGATAACAAAATAATTACGTCAAATGTACGCAATTTTGTTAAAGTCGTTCTAGAGATTGTTGCCTGCACTTCCATCAAAAATTTGATGGCGCGCTTAGACGTTTCTCAATTTCATTGAGAAACCTAAGCACGTTAGGGACTTCATCCCTAAAACCCTGAAACTTCTTTTTTTCGTTCAATTGAAAATTGAATGAAAAAAAGAAGTACCAAAGCTAGGAGCAACAGCATGCAACTAAAACAGGTATTGGGAAAAATCAAAGATATTAGTTTTGGCGTGATCGCAGCACCGCTAATTATCATCATTATGATGTGGGCTTCGATACTTGATCAAAGAGCGTTTAAAAAAGAACGTAACCGAAAAAAGGAACAGGATAAGACCTAATGGCGATTGC
>NZ_VPED01000012.1:0-91372 GCF_013417335.1 Acinetobacter sp. YH16031 | reverse complement strand
AAATTTAAGAAAAAAATCATCAATTACGCAGAATAATTCGGTACTATTGAACATCAGGACTAGAGTTGTGAGTTTGGTGTGGTAACTCAACTGATGGCTCTAGTCCTCTTATTTTTCAAGTCAATTTTTTATCCGCGATTCGGGTTAAATTACATTTGCTACATCATCAATCCGCCCCATCACCTGCCCATTATCAAACCTCAATACTTTCAACCCAAATTGAGCCAAAGCTTCATCTCGAATTCGATCTGCTTCCAATCCTTCATCCGTAAAGTGCTGGCTGCCATCACACTCAATAATCAAATTAGCAGCGGGACAGTAAAAATCCACGATGTAATTTAAAATTGGCTTCTGTCTATAAAACTGCAAACCTAAAATTTGCTTATTCCGAAGTCGTGACCATAATAACTTTTCAGCATCGGTCAGGTTGTTACGTAAGTCACGCGAGGCTTGTTTTAAGTTTTTATTATAGGGTTTCATTTTTATTCTACTAATTGGTTTTTATTAATCCCTCCTAACCTCCCTTTAAGAAAGGGAGGAGTGTCACGAATCCAAAACTGCCATCAAATTCGCGTGAAGTCCCCCTTTGTAAAAGGGGGATTTAGGGGGATTCTTCTAAAGAAGATATACATTAAAAACCGCCCCTTTTCTCACCCATCAATCCTCGACTGTTCGTTTTTACACTTTTAAGTCTGCAAAAATCATCACTTTCATGAATAATAGACCAATAAATTTATCTCCTAAATCAATGACTATTGGTGTTCCAATGAAGAAACTTATGAACGGTGCTGAAAACATCGTTGTCGAAATGTGCAAAGGCTTTGTCCTGGCACATCCAGAACTGGCATTTAATGAATCTTATAAAATCATTTCCCGAAAAGAAAAACACCAAAATGTCGCCCTGATCAGTGGTGGTGGTAGCGGTCATGAACCTGCACATGCCGGCTTTGTTGGTCAAGGCATACTGGATGCTGCCGTATGTGGTGACGTGTTCGCCTCACCTTCACAAATTCAGGTCTATAAAGCCTTGCAGCAAGTCGCGGCTGACAAAGGCGTCCTAATGATCATTAAAAACTATTCTGGCGATATGATGAATTTCCAGAATGGCGCTACATTAGCAACTGAAGATGGCATCAAAGTCGATTACGTCAAAGTCGCTGATGACATCGCAGTAAAAGACAGCCTATATACAGTTGGTCGTCGTGGTGTTGCCGGTACGATCTTCGTGCATAAGATTGCCGGTGCTGCTGCTTCTAAAGGTTATGAACTTGCACGTGTTAAAGAACTGGCACAAAAAGCTGCGGATAATGTGATTAGCCTTGGTTTTGCCTATACCTCTTGTACCGTTCCAGCCAAAGGCACACCAACGTTCACTTTAGCTGATGATGAAATGGAATACGGCGTCGGTATCCACGGTGAACCGGGCATCCGTCGTGAAAAGATTCTGCCTTCTAAAGAACTGGCGCAACGTATTGTCGATGACCTGTTCCTGGATCGTCCTGATCTAACTGAAGTTGCAGTATTAGTTAATGGTTTTGGCACAACGCCATTGCAAGAACTGTATGTATTCAATAACGATGTATGTGAACATCTGGCCAGCAAAGGCATCAAGATCTACCGTACCTTTGTCGGCAACTACATGACCAGTATCGATATGGCAGGTGCATCGGTTTCTTTGTTGGCAGTGGATGACGAACTGAAAACTTATCTGGATGCGGAAGCCAATACTCCCGCATTTAAAATGGATGGTCCACCTGCACTGCCATTTGAGTTTGCAGCCAAAGACGAAGCTGCTGTACGCACAGTAAATACAGATGTTGAAACACATCCTGAACATGCTGTGATTGCCAATGAACAATTCACCATTGAAAACATGCGCTATGTGGTCGATGTGATGAGTGCCTGCATCATTAAAAATGAAGTACCTTTCTGTGAACTGGATGCCCATGCCGGCGACGGTGATTTTGGTATGAGCGTAGCCAAAGGTTTTAAACAGCTGAAACATCAGTGGCATGAACTGGTTCAGGCTGAACAGATGGATGACTTCCTGCTGAACTGTTCTATGATTATCATGGAACATTGTGGCGGTGCCTCAGGTCCAATCTGGGGTTCTGCTTTCCGCGCGGCAAGTAAAGCCATTAAAGGTAAAACTACATTAACCGTGGCGGATTTTGCCGAAATGCTGCAAGCAGCGGTAAAAGGCATTCAAACGACTGGTGAGCGTTCATTTGGTCGTGGTGCCGTGGTTGGTGACAAAACCCTGATTGATGCTCTAGTTCCATGTGCAGATTCTTGGTCAGCGAATACTGACAAGACCTTTAAAGAAAACTTTTCTCTAGGTGCTCAAGCAGCAATTCAAGGTGCGGAATCAACTAAAGAGATCGTAGCGCGTATGGGCCGTGCCGGGACCGTAGGTGATCGTAGTCTGGGTTATCCAGATGCTGGTGCATATGGTTTAGGTGTGATCTTTACTGATATTGCTGAGCATATTAAGTAATTTTTTGACTTATCCCTCACCCCATCCCTCTCCCACAGGGAGAGGGTGTCTCATTTAATTAAATAGAGGGTTAGATTTCACAGTGAAATTCCCTCTCCTTTTAGGAGATGAGCAGCACTGCTGCGCAAGGGAGGGGTCTCATTTGAACCTTTCCAAAAACTTCTCCAACGCCTCCGTCACTACCACCCTTTTTCTACCCTTCAACTGATCTTTATCCAGCAGACCTTCTGAGTCTATAACCAATACTTTATGCCCATCCTGTTTTAAGCGATCCACGCCTTCAAACAGCATCCGGGCACCAACATCATGCATCAGAGTAAGATTGGTTAAATCGAGAATAATGGTGCTTTTACCTTCCGGTTCATCTTGCAAGATGCGTAGCAGCATTTCAGACTCGGTAAATTGCAATACGCCACGCAATTCATAAACCACGACGTTATTCTTTTTGCCCACCGTATAACGGCTTTGCAGAATGGTTTGTGCTGACGGCGTACCTTCCATGAGATGCAATCCCATATCGTGTGACAGATTTTCAAAGATTCTGACACCACGCACACTGTTACCATGCTCATCAATTTTTGGGGAAAATACCGCAATTCCCACTTGCCCTGGCAGCACTCCAATAATGCCACCTGCCACGCCACTCTTGGCTGGAATACCAACTGTAGTCAACCAGTCACCGGCAGCATCGTACATACCGCAGGTCAGCATGACACTGAGTAATTGCCGGACTAAAGCCCGATCCAGCATGCGCTTCCCTGTCTTGGGATGCACACCACCATTGGCCAATATACTGGTAATCACGGCTAGATCTTTGACGGTGACCTTAATCGCACACTGCTTGATATAGCCATGCACGATTTCTTTAGGATCTTCGTCCAGCACCCCAACAGTACGTAACATGTAGCCAATCGACATATTCCGAAAAGCCGTTTTAATCTCAGAGTTATACACCTGCTCATCAAAGGACAATTCACGTCCAGCCAGCCCACTAAGAAAACGGCGTAACTGTTCAGCACGAGATACCGTTTTTTTGGCAGGAATCAGAGAATGCGTGGTAATCGCACCGGAATTAATCATCGGGTTTTTGGGAATATTGCGTTCTTTTTCCAACGAAATCTGGTTAAAGGCCTCTCCCGAAGGTTCTACACCCACTTTTTCCAGTACCTGTTTTAGCCCTAGTTCCTTGATTGCTAGCGCATAGGCAAAAGGCTTGGAAAGAGACTGCATGGTAAATTCAACGTCATCATCCCCGGCAGAATAGATGGTTCCATCTACTGTCGATAGTGCAAGTCCGAGCTTGTCAGGATCAACCGCAGCAAGTTCAGGAATGTAATCTGCCAGCGCGCCTTTTTTATTATCATGGCAAGCAGAAAGCACATGATTCAAATAATCCGGTACCGGCGTTTTCATGGCAAATGCCCCTATCTCAATCTTTTATATCATTTTTATTAAAACTGAATACTGAAGATGGTTTTGCTACTTTTATGCAGTTTTATGTTGTGAAAATGGGATATGAGCAAAAGAGATAGAAAAAATAAATGAATTCATTGGACAAGATAAGAAATCTTAAAAAAGAGAAATGATAAAGATGAGCAATTATTTTCAGATTACAGGTCTATTTCTATGGAGTAATAAACCTGTAACCGATGACAACCAGCTTGATCTTTCAAGCAGATTATTTCACCTTAGTTTTGCGAATCATCTTATACAACACCTTTGGCGATAGACGTGAAACTAAAACACCCAGTTTTTCTTTAGAGCCACCCACCACGATATATTCTTCACCACGTTTCAACGCTTCTACAGTCTGACGGGCAAAATCAGCCGGTTCCAGACCATTTTCAATCGCTTCATCCTGCTTGGCCTGAGGTTTACCTTCCCCATTTAAGGCATTAAAAGACACATTGGTTTTAATAAAGCCCGGGAAAATCACGGATACCTGAATACCCTGATCTGCCATTTCAGCGCGCAGGCTGTTCGCCCACATATGAATCGCACCTTTGGCTGCTGAATAAGACGCCCGATATTGAGTTCCAAGCAGGCCGGCCACACTGGAAATAAAGGCAATCCGGCCAGATTTCTGTTTTAAAAACGTTGGTAAAACTGTTTTGGTCAAAAACACCTGAGAGAAATAATCGACTTCCATAATGGCGCGTTCAGTCTGCATAGTGGTTTCCTGAATCAGGGCACGCTGACTGAGTCCAGCATTATTGATTAGCCAGTCGATACGTCCCTTCTCACTTAGCACCTGTTCATAAGCCGTGCGTACCTGACTTTCATCAGTAATATCAGCTACCACTGAAATATGCTGATCAGGATTTACCAGTCCCAAACGGACTTTTTCCAGTTCTTCCAAACGTCGCGCGGTCAATACTATCTGTGCACCTTGTGCAGCACATTCTTCAGCCAGCGCCTTACCAATTCCTGAAGATGCTCCGGTAATCCAGACTACTTTTCCCTGTAAATTTTCTAGTTTTGCCATTAAATCCTGTCACCCTCTTTATATAAATATGTGCCTGGCAGCATTTCATCTTCCAGAAATGCCAGCAACTGCTCAAAATAATAACTCATGGTATCCGCATCATAGAGGCTACCAAGTTTATCAAAACGTTTATAACCCAGTTGTGTGGTCAGGTGAATCACACCATTCAATGTTTTATCGACTACCACATTAAATTTCAGCATTTTTTTCGGTTCACGGACCAGATGCGTCACACCCTGATCCACCACCTGAATAAAAGCTTTCAACGCCGGTGAAACATACTGGTTATTGCCACCTTTCATTTGCTCTACACAGCCCAGCAGTTCCGTGATCAGCATGCGTTCTACCGGATAGCGAACAAAGTATCCATTTTCATTTTCATGGGTCATCTTATACAGATAGTTCACCATAGGAATCAGCCGATCATTACCAAAGAAAGAAACCGACCATGGCATATATTTGCGAGTCGTTTCTAAAATCTGTTGAATGACTTTTTCAGATTCCTGATCTGGGGAGCTAGAGAGCTGCACCACACGACCAAAAATCTGGTCAATAATTTCACAGGCAATATCGGCCAGATTTTCACCGAGCAATTTGGCCAGACTTTCCTGTTCGCCAGCATTAAATCGGGAATGCAGGTCTTTAAAGCGTTGATGGGTATCGGGGTGAATCTTGAGAGAAATGCTATAGCTCATCTTGTTATCCTTTTTTTAATCGTCTGCGATGAGTCGCGTTTTATCAATCTATCATACGTTGAGTTCAGGCAACTGCCAATTGGCGAAAGTTTGCTTTTGGTTAAGCTGCCGCATGCCTTGATTTTTTTGCTACAATAGATGCAATTTTTTATCCACTTTTGATCTGTTTAGACTATGACTGATTCAGCGCAAAATATTGCTACGACCTACGATCCGACCGAGATCGAGAAAAAATGGTACCAAACCTGGGAAGAGCGCGGTTACTTCAAGCCGTCTCAAAAAGGTGAATCATTCTGTATCATGATTCCGCCGCCAAACGTCACTGGTAGCTTGCACATGGGTCATGGTTTTAACAATGCCATCATGGATGCCTTGACTCGTTATAACCGTATGTCAGGCAAAAATACCTTATGGCAGCCAGGTACTGACCATGCAGGGATCGCAACCCAGATGGTTGTTGAGCGTCAGTTAGGTGCTCAAGGCGTAAGCCGTCATGACCTGGGCCGTGAAAAGTTCATCGAAAAAGTCTGGGAATGGAAAGAACAGTCTGGCGGTAACATTACCCGTCAAATCCGTCGTTTGGGTTCTTCAGTAGACTGGTCACGTGAACGCTTCACCATGGATGAAGGTTTATCTAATGCCGTTAAAGAAGTGTTCGTAAAACTGCATGAAGAAGGCCTGATTTACCGCGGCAAACGTCTGGTGAACTGGGATCCTAAACTGCAAACTGCCCTGTCTGACCTTGAAGTAGAGTCTGATAAAGAAGAACAAAGCTCATTGTGGCACTTCAAATATTTCTTTGAAGATAAATCGCTTCGCACTCAAGATGGCAAAGACCATATTGTCGTTGCAACCACTCGTCCAGAAACATTACTCGGTGATACTGCGGTTGCGGTCAATCCCGAAGATGAGCGTTATGCACATCTTGTCGGCAAAAATATTGTGTTGCCAATTACTGGTCGTACCGTTGCCATTGTTGCTGACGAATATGTAGAAAAAGAATTCGGTACAGGCTGTGTGAAAATTACGCCTGCGCACGACTTCAATGACTATGAAGTGGGTAAACGCTGTGGTCTGGCACTAATCAACATCTTCAACAAAAATGCCGAAGTTCTGGCTGAGTTTGAATACATCGAAAAAGCCGGTGAACAGATTTCTAAAACCATCCCTGCACCTGCAGACTACATCGGTTTAGAACGTTTTGAAGCGCGTAAAAAACTGGTTGAGCAAGCGGAAGCCGAAGGCTGGTTAGACCAGATCCAACCATACACTTTGAAACCACCTCGCGGTGACCGTTCAGGCGTGATCGTTGAGCCATTACTGACTGACCAGTGGTATGTAAAAATCGCGCCACTGGCTGAACCTGCGATTGAAGCGGTTCAAGATGGCCGTATCAAGTTCGTTCCTGAGCAGTACAGCAACATGTACATGTCATGGATGAATAACATTCAGGACTGGTGTATCTCGCGTCAATTGTGGTGGGGTCACCGTATTCCGGCTTGGTACGATGCTGAAGGCAATGTATTTGTAGGTCGCAATGAAGAAGAAGTTCGTGCGAAACACGGTATTGCACCTGAAGTTGAATTGAAACAGGACGAAGATGTACTGGATACCTGGTTCTCTTCTGGTTTGTGGACATTCTCAACATTAGGCTGGACTGGCGACGAAGCGAAAGATAAAGAAAACTATTTCTTGAATACTTTCCACCCAACTGATGTGCTTGTGACTGGTTTCGACATCATCTTCTTCTGGGTTGCCCGGATGATCATGCTTACGATGCACTTCATGAAAAATGAAGATGGCACACCACAAGTACCATTCAAAACTGTGTATGTACACGGTTTGGTACGTGATGGCGAAGGTCAGAAGATGTCTAAATCTAAGGGTAACGTGCTTGACCCATTAGACTTGATTGATGGTGTTGATCTGGAAACCTTGGTACAAAAACGTACTTTCGGTCTGATGAATCCTAAACAGGCTGCGAAGATTGAAAAATCAACCCGTAAGGAATTCCCTGAAGGGATTCAATCTTACGGTACGGATGCGGTTCGTTTCACATTCTGTGCGCTTGCCAATACTGGTCGTGACATTAAGTTCGACATGAAACGTGTTGAAGGTTACCGTAACTTTGCCAACAAAATCTGGAACGCAACGCGTTTCGTGATGATGAATGTCGAAGGTCAAACGATTGGTTCAGAAGCACGTCAAGACCTTTGGGAACTGCCTGAACAGTGGATCGTGAGCCGTCTGCAAAAAGCGGAACAAGCAGTTCAGCAAGCATTTGCGACTTACCGTCTGGATCTTGCTGCGCAAGCGATCTACGAGTTCATCTGGAATGAATACTGTGACTGGTATGTTGAGCTGACCAAACCAGTTCTGAATGATGAAAACGTGTCTGAAGAGCGTAAAGCTGAAGTTCGCCGTGTGTTATTGGCTGTGATGGAAGCGTCTTTACGTCTTGCTCACCCAATCATGCCGTACCTGACTGAAGAAATCTGGCAAACGCTTGCACCTAAACTGGGGATCTCTGGCGAAACTATCATGCTGGCTCAATACCCTGTTGCAGATGAAGCGAAGATCAACGAACAAGCTGAAGCAGATATGCAATGGCTGCAAGGTTTGATTGGTGCGGTGCGTAACATCCGTGGTGAAATGGGCTTGGGTAATGCTCGCTTGTTACCAGTTCTTCTTCAGAACACGACTGAAGCTGAAAAAGCACAGATCACACGTATTGAAGCCTTGTTTAAGGCATTGGCGAAAGTTGAAAGCATCACCTTCTTAGGCGACAGCGAGCAACCACCATTGTCTTCATCTTCAGTCGTGGGTCACGTATCTGTATTCGTTCCAATGAAGGGTTTAATTGATCCTAAAGCGGAATTGGGGCGTCTACAAAAAGACTTAGACAAGGTTCAAAAGCAGCATGACCAAATTGCCACTAAACTTAGCAATGAAGGTTTTGTGGCAAAAGCACCTGCGGCTGTGGTTGAAGGTGAAAAAGCGAAATTGGCTGAGTTTGCTGACCAGTTAGCGAAGATTAAAGCGAATATGGAGCAGATTGCAGCGCTTTAGCACTTGTTTTCATTAATTTTTAAGATAAAATCCCTTCAAATTTGAGGGGATTTTTTAATGCCAATTTTATATCAATTACATCAAAATAAAGAAATCTTGAACTTCACAAGCAGCGAAGTTTCATATGATCAGAATACTACTACTATAATTACTGGTAAAAATTCAGTAGGAAAAAGCAGATTACTAAGAAGTATAATCATAGATTGCTTACAAAGTGATCTTTTTAATAATATTATCGCTATTTCAAATACCCAATACCACAAATTTCCATCCTATAGAGATATATCAAATAATAGATTTTCAAATACATACAAATACAAACGTTTAGCTTTTGAAGCTCGCCCCTCTCCAATAAGATACTCTTCAGAGTATTATCGAAGAAATAATATTACTCTACCTTATGATTCTTTTATTCATAATTTTCTTTATCAAGAAAATATTAGATTCTTGTTTAAGACAACTAGTACTAATTTAAATTTTTTAGAATGCATTGACTTTTTTATTGAACAACTTTCAGAAAATTATGAAATTAAACTAACCCTTTTAAAAATATTAAACTTCCTGTCTATGGATGACTTTATCAGATGTGAAGTATCACACATAGGCTTAACCAAAAGTTTTCAAGAAATAAATAAAAAAATTGAAGAGTATTTAGAGTCTGAAGATAATATTGAATATACAGACTTAAACAATTTATTACTCCTAAAAGAGAGTATTTTAAGCTATCGAGAATTAAGAAATTTCTCTCTACTCAATTTAGATAAAGATCAACTCAGAAGTTTAAGTTTTTTGATAAAAAATGGTTTGATAAAAACTCGTAAAGTCACTTTTTCAAAAAACAAGAACTTATTAAACTATAATGATTTAAGTTCTGGAGAACTTGCAATTTTAAGTCTTATATTAAGTCTAGCTTCGACAATACAAAATGATTCAGTTATTTGTATAGATGAACCTGAGCTTAATTTACACCCAGAGTGGCAAGAAAAAATAATCCAATTAATAGAAATAGTATCTAATAATTATTCAGGATGTCATTTTTTCATTGCTACACATTCTCCTCAAATAATCTCTGGAGCAAATTCAAATAATACTTTTATTTTAGATTTATCAAGAAATAGAACAAATCATATTTCTAAATTTAAGTATAAATCATCTGATTTTCAATTATCAGAAGCTTTCAATTTTCCTGGCAACAATAATGAGTATTTAATCAGAAAGCTAATAGTTATATTAAACAAAATAAATAATGAAGAGGATTTATATTTAGATGATGAAAATTTCAATCTATTAAATCATGTAAAAAAGCTCATCGAAAATAATAAAATTGATAAAGATGATAAAGCTAGTATTATATTTAATTTGATTAAAAGCTACGGAGTTTGAAATGGTAGTCTTTCAAATTCCTCTCGAGCTTCAAAATTTTATTAATAACTATGATCAAAAAAATTATCACTTATGGGACGATCAAAATAACGATGATGTTGCAAATTTTCGTTATCTAATCAGGAATCATTATTTATCAAAACAAAGACTTAGTTGTTATTATTGTAAACAGTATGTATTTTCTACTGATGGACATCATTGGCAAGTTGAACATATCCTTCCGAAGTCTTTATTCCCTCAATTTCTTTTTGAACCTAAAAATTTGATAGTAATTTGTCTTCGATGTAATAGAGAAAAAGGAAATCAAAATCCCCATGTAAATGGAGATCGAGCATGCTCACAACGCACATATCCAAGCACAAGTGGACGCTTTAAAATTATTCATCCTTTATTTGATGCCTATGAAGATCATATAACACGAATACCAGCACAACATTGTGATTATCCAGACCATTACTTCTTACAAGCTCGTACAGCGAAAGGAAAAGCTACTGTAAGAATGTGCTATTTAGATCGTTTTACTCAAGAATTTGCTGGTTTTCCAGATCTTAAAGGGAAACAAGTAGAATGCTTAGACGATTTTTTAGAACGTGATTTAAACACTCTTACTAAAGACCAAAAAAAGGCATTGGTTCAAAAAATTATGGATTCCATGTAAAACCCTCACCCCCCGCCTTCTCCCAAAGGGAGAAGGAGCTTCTATTATTGATTTACTTTCAGCTCAAGACACACATCCCACAAATCCTCCAACACCCCATCCGTCCGCCCCAACACATCATGATTCCAGTACCGTACAACAGTGAAACCTAAAGACTCTAAAGACTTGGTTCTTTCAGCATCATATTCCATAGCATCATCCGTTCCATGCTGACTGCCATCCAACTCAATCACCAAACCAATTTCATGACAGTAAAAATCCACAATATAAGGCTCAATCACATGCTGACGACGAAATTTAAGATTCATAAAACGTTTGGCACGAAGGATTTGCCACATGAGGTGCTCAGCATCGGTGGCAGTGTGGCGCATGAATTTGGCGAAAATTAAAAGTTGAGGATCAAGCTTTTTGTTCATGGTATTTTTTATTTTTTGTGAGATTAGCAGATTTTATAACCTCTCCCCAAGGAAGAGGTAGAAAAACCTTAAAGCATCCCACGCCTTAAAAACATCTCTAATCCACTTACCTTTTTGATATACATCAGGCGTTCTTTTTCGACCTTAATCTGCTGTTTTATGGCTGAAGTGTCTTCATCAATCTGCTTGTACAGATCAACAATTTGGACGTTACTCTTTGCCTTTTTTACTGCAATTCTGGTTTTCGATGACCAGACCAGTCGATTGATCAATGCATCGATCTTCTCTTGTAACTTCTGGCTCTGCGCATCCAAAGCCAGTTGATACAGCTTGACTTGCTCTGCACTTAAACTCTTTTGCGAAGGATCTCGGTCTTGCTCAATCTGAAGCTGCATTTTCAGTAAAGCAAACAAATCTTGTTCTGCATAGGCCTCATTGGCACGTTGCAACAATTCAGTTTTTTTAATCTTTTTTACATCATTTGCTTCACGATCCGGATGAATCGCCGCAGCAATCTTCAAATATACCGATTTCACTGACTGCTCTGCCATCGCAGCAGCCTGTTTCTGCTTTTCCTGCTGGCGTTTTAGTTTGGCCTGCTCGCGGATTTGCTGAAAATGATCAGAAGCCCATTCTTCAAATCCCTCAGCATCTGCCGGATCTGAGATATTTTCATTCTTAAAGAATCTTTCCAGTTCATTGGTCTTTTTTTGGCTTTTTCTGAATTGGGCATGTTCAGTGCGTTGCTGATAATAAGTGAAGATTTCATTGACCTTATTGGCTTCTTGCGCTGACATTGCCTGAGAATCTTGCAGATAATCTGCCAGGTATTGAATCTTCTCATCCAGCACTATCAACTCGGCCTTGGTAAAATCTGTTTCCTGTAAATGCGTCCAGAGCTGTTCGAGCTGCTCAAACAGAACACCATGCAATTCATGATAGACCGGCATGAAGGTTTTATGCGTATATTGCTGTAGATCTTCTTCAGCCTGTTGCCATTGTTTTAACTCCAACTTCTGCTGTTCGATTTTATCAATCAGACGATCCAGCTTCTTCTGCTGTGGCGAAAGCGCTGTGAATGGCTGGATCATGGTTTTTAAGTCAAAGAGCATGGCAGCAGAAAGACCCAAGGAAATCTTATCTATATTAATTCTTTCAGCATTCGCCACAAAGTTCTTTTCACCTTAGGCTATTGAAATTTGTATCAGAATTAAAAAAAGCAGAACTTAGTCTGCTTTTTCATCCAGATTTTTGTTATTCCAGCACCACACGGCCATTTAAGGACTGTACCGGACGGTTATTTGGATGTCCCATTAGCTTGGAAAATTCTGAAATCTGTGTCGCAGAAGCCTGCTGGATCTCTTTCAGAATCAACCAGCGCACACCTTCAGAACATGGGGGCGTGGTCAGTGAACCACTAAAGCGGTAATAATCCAGATTCTTAGGCAACATCTCATTTACAGGTTGCGGAGTCTTTAAGACGACTTTTTCACCTTGCTTTTTCGGAAAGCGGTTCCACATACGTTTAAGCATCGGATTTTCTGTACCCTGCTCAAACATCATCGCCACTACAGCAAGTTCCCCTTGAGTATTGGCATGGACAAAATGAATCTCTAGAGGATAGCTCTTGCCTTTAATCAGGTTCTCACTTGGGCTATGCAGATGAAACTGTTTCAGCACAAAAGTTTCACCATCCAGCTGCAATTCTCCACCTTGAGCAAAGTCTACCTGAACGGTATGACCTTTATTTTCAATCGCGTGAATCATGGTGTTATAGCTAAATTTGAGCGGTTCCAGTTCGGCTTTGACAGTTCGTTCGATATTGATTGGTGACTGGTTCAGTCCATTGCAGGCTGAATATTTCTGGTTTAGAGTCGACCATTGTTCAGGCTGAGTATAATTCCAGTCTGCATCTGCAAATACCGCTGTACTTAAGCCCATAACCGTTAAAAGCGTGAATATATTTTTCACAATACATCCTTTCTTGGAAGTCAAAATCAATATTTTTAATTTAAAAAACAGATTTTTAGCTTGATCTAATCGCTATATTTTTCAGGGCACAACATACATAAATTTATAAGTACCAAGTTATTTGATTACAAATCATTAAATAGTTCTCATTATTCCCAGGAAATTGCTCAGATTTTATCTTGATATATTTCAGCAGGATATTATTTGTACTGATTAAAAATTACACAGAGTAAAATGTGAACTGGTTCAAATTTAATCTGTTGAATAATCAATCAATATTTACACGAAATATCTATCTTATTTTCTTAAAGTCCTTATATCTTTTACTCACAGCAATCACATTCAAAAAACATAATTTATTTTTATTCAAAATCTTACACAATTACAGCAGCAAACTAACAGCCGAGATTGCTAGACTCGAAACAAAGAGTGAGCTGGAATAATGACAATGGACTGGGCCACCATATTTATAAATGATACGACCTGGGAATTTGCCACAGAGATTTTGCTGCGTTGTGTAGTCATGTACGCGATGATTATCCTGTTTCTGCGGCTGACAGGTAAACGCGGAGTACGACAACTTTCGATCTTTGAAGTCACCATCATTCTTGCCTTAGGTTCCATTGCCGGCGATCCGATGTTTACAGAAGATCTTCCCCTGATTCAGGCAGCACTGATCATGTCGGTGATCATTTTCCTGTATCGTCTGACCACCTGGCTCATGATGAAATTTCAATGGTTTGAAGACCTGCTCGAAGGCAAACCGATTCATATTGTGGAAGATGGTTTACTGGTCATTGATGAAATTAAAAAAGGCAAAATGTCCCACGATGAATTCTTTGCTGAGATGCGTCAGCAAGGCATTGAACATTTGGGTCAGGTACGCTTGGGTTTACTGGAAACTGACGGTAAATTTAGTATTTTGTATTTCCATCCAGATGATGTTCGGCATGGGCTCCCGCTTTTCCCTAAATCCTGCTGCATTGTCAAAGAAGTCAGGCCAGAAGAGCTTTATGCCTGTATCTATTGCGGTCAAGTCCAGTATTTAAAAGAAGCGGAACAGACGTGTCCGCGCTGTCACTCTCACCAATGGGCAAAAGCCATGAATAGCCACCGGATTACTTAAAGCTGCTTAAGTCGTTGCAAATGGTCAAAGATTTGTGGTAGTTGCTGAATCTTGTATTGAATATGTCCAGCATCCGGATGGAAACCTTGCATCCACAAAGCATGCATACCTGCGGCTGTTGCGCCTTGAACATCATTAACAGGATGATCACCAATATAAAGACATTGTTCTGGCTGCACGCCTAAACGCTCTGCGGTAATCTGGAAAATTTCCGGTTGCGGTTTATTAAAGCCGACCAATCCTGAACTGACAATCTCATCAAAATACTCTGCAATACCTAAACCGCGAATGGTATTTAATCGGGTCTCATGTCCGCCATTGGATACAATGGCCAAGCGATAACCTTCAGTTTTAAGCTGTTTTAATACTTGCCCTGCTTGCGGCATCTCTACGGCGAAACGTCCAAACTCGCTGAACCAGAACTGCGCTAGCTCCTCTAGATCTGGTGGAGTTAACCAGGATAATTCCTGCAACAATGCATATGCAGCTGAAGCGCCAATACTGCCATGAGTCAGCAATTCCTTTTTCGGATAACCGCCATTATCAATGCGTCGTACAATTTCGATAATTTTCTCAAGCTCAACCTGTGCAAATGCTGAAGCATAATATTCTGCCAGATAACGGCTATAGGCCTGTGTCGTCAGGTCACGATGCGTCAAGGTATTGTCGAGATCGAATAAAACTGCTTGAATGGTCATAATTTAAAAAGGAATAGAAGGTTTTCTGTCATGGTAACAGCTGGGAACTTTCAGGATTAGATCTAAAATTGCTAAGTTTTGTTGTTTTAGGCATAAAAAAAGCGATGCCGAAGCACCGCTTTTTGATAGGAAAATAAAAATCTCAATTAGGATTTGTATTTTAAGCCTGTACAAAAATCCCTATGCTTTATTAAAAATAACCTTTCTCCTAAAGTATTGATATAAAAAATCCCACCAAGTGGTGGGATTTTTTATTTAGCTTCACATCATCAATTAGAAGCTATATTTGCTCATTAAACCAATACGGTTATCTTTGAATTTTCCATTATTAAAGGTTTTACGCTCACCGTTGACATACTCAACACCAAACTCAAGCGGTTTAACTGGTGAATACACCAAGTTTAACCAAGCTTGTTGTACCTCTTTGTTTGCAGTAGGATTGAGGTCTGCATAGTCTGAGTCTTTATCGGCAAACAATGCACCATAACCAAGTGATGTTTTTAAGTTAGATAAAATGCTGTACGTTAAGCCCGTTTGTACCGCCCAAATTTCATTTTGTTCAATATTACGGTTACCTTCATCATCTACGAATGCAGCATTGGCATTGGTACCATACAAAATACCGTTTACACCTTTGGTATAGCTGACATCCAGCGTCGCTTTTAAAGGATCAAGTACTTGATACGTTGTACCTGCTGCTAGACCCCAACCTGCTTTACGTTTATTAGTGTCTTCATCTTTATAAACTTCAACTAAAGCACGCGCAGACGCATTACCTTTTTTGTCATCAAAGTTGTGTGCCAATTTAGCAGTCAATGTTGGTACACTTGATTTGATATGTTCAACACTTACTCTTTCGCCTTGGGCATTTAATTCAGTCTGTGCAGCACTTGAGTTTGGCTTTTCTGCCGCCAAGAACAATTGCGTTGCTGGTGTCAAATCAAAACCATAACGAACCATTGGTAGACGGGTAGTACCACCACCAACGTTGGTGCTAAAGTCAATCATAAACGGTGCATGATTTGACAAGAAGTTAGATTGGGTTTGACCAATCAACCAATTTTCATAGGTTAAATATGCTTGACGTATACGGAATGAATCGTTAGTACCTGCGAAATCACTTTCAAGTTTACCGCCAACCTCTGCACCGTTAACACTGGTTTTAAAATCTAAACCCAATCGTGTTGTTTTTGCTGTTGCGACTAACTTGTCTCTGGTTTGACCATTGGTTTTAGCAACGTCAGAGAAGTCACCTGCTGAACCTTCAATGATATAGTTCGCATCGCCACGAACGAAACCATATAGCTTCACTTCAGTATCTGATTTTGTACTTAGTGCTTTCGGTGCAGCTGCTGATGGTTGTGGTGCTGCTTTAACTTGTTCAATCTGCACGGCTTGATTATGCTGAACTTGTTGCTGCTGTGTTACTAATGCTTTTAGTGCTTCAATTTCTTGACGCAGCTGCTTAATTTCTTTTTGCTCTTGTGTTTCAGCATGTGCAACCGTCCCCATCATCAAGGTTGTTACGGCAACTGCTAATCCCTTAGCTAAAAGCTTTCGTGTTAAAACTTGATTCATTAAATTCTCCATATTGAACAAACGTTCATTGGCTTTGAAAGCTCACTGATTCCCACTAAAATCTAAAGCGTGTGGAATATCTATAATTATAAATTGACTTATTTTATTATCTCGCGAGATCACTCACGAACAATGTGCATAGTTAGAAACCATCCTTATCATGTTACATGATTTTACTGGATTTATGTTTTTTAACTATACCTACATAATAAGCCGTATAAAAACATCAGAAATTTAACAATTTTAGACTCAGTTTGAAATCATTTTTATCTCATACTTTTAGCTAAAATATGTATTAACGACACTTTTAAAATAATTTGATTGTTTTTAATACGGCTTTAATTGATGCGTTGCAATGATCAGGAGTCTTGCTGTGTTCTACCCCAAAATACAATAGGCCATAATAAAAACACGCTGATCCATACAATATATGTTAAATACTGTGCATACCCCCAATAATCCCCCAATATCCCACTCAGATTATACAACCCCCCACTCACTGTGGCCATCAACGCCACCTGAAAGGTAAAATCAGTACCCGCCAGATGCTTGCGACTGTATTGCATGACCAAGGTCAGCATGACTACCAAAAGCATGGCAGAGATCATATCTTCTGCAGCATTAATCAGATAAATGATCCAGTTTTCTACTTTATTTTGGATTTCATACTGGCCAGCCAGCCAGGCATAAGCCATTAAAGTCATGATTTTCAGGACAGAGAAAATCAGTAAACTCCGGCTGCGCGACCAGTATTTCAGACACCAGCCAGCCAATCCTGCTCCAATCAGTGCCGCAAATGCACCAAGCATGGTGACATAAAGGCCAATCTGGCTAAAGCTCAGTCCGAGATCTACCATTAACGGTTTTAATAAAGGCCCGGATAAACCATCGGCGATTTTAAAGGTCAGTAAAACCAGAAGCCACCTCGCCAAGGTTAAATCTGACCAGAAGTATTGAAAATAGGTTTTTATATTGCTGAGTGCAGGTCCTTTATCAGCTGGCGTGATAATTTTTGAATGCTGAGGTTCTCTAAAAAGTAAAATGGGTAAAGTATTAAGAAAAACCAGCGCAGCCAGTAACAGAAAGGTACTTTGCCATTGCAGCAGATCGAGCAGCCATAATATGGCCCCGCCTCCGACAATGAATCCCAGACGAGAACCAATCACCTGAAAGGTATTGCCCCAGTGCTGTTGTTCATTTTTTAGAATATTGACTGCCAGTCCATCCGTGGCAATATCCTGAGTAGCACCGATCCCATTCATCACTAACAACGTGATAAAAAAGATCAGCAGGTACAGCGGCTGGTTTAAGGCTTGGATCGGCAAGAAGGACAGCCCAATCAGTACAGCGACAGAAAGCCATTGCAAAGGAATAATCCAGCTTCGATAATGACCTCTGGATCTTGATCCATGTCGATCAACTAAAGGTGCCCAGAAGATTTTTATCGACCATGGCAGCATGAGCAGGCCAAAGCCACCAATATGTGCCAGAGATACGCCGTCAGCTCGCAGAATGACCGGCAAGGCATGGGTCATAAACCCGACCGGGAGCCCCTGTGCCCAATATAGGGAAAACAATAAAATATAAGTATTCCGCATATTCAGCGCAGGTCCTTAAGGTAAAAATGCTAAAAGCATCCATCATCGCTATACATTTTGCCAATGATCCAGATTTTACAACAGTCTAATATGATCAAAAATAAAGAAAAATACGTTTCAGGATGAGACATCGATGAGTACAACACGCTTTCCCAAACTCCCTCCATTGGTTCCCTCCCGCGGAGGTAAACTGAGCCAAACCCTGTTTAAACAGCTATTTTTGGCTCAGGGCTGGCAGCTCAAAGGCGAGTTCCCTAACCTGCCTAAAGCAGTGGCAATTATTTCCCCACATACCTCGAATATCGATGCCTGGTTAGGCTTTAATGCTCTACTCGGTCTGGGTATTCAGATTACGATTTTTGGTAAAGACAGCCTGTTTCGTACTCCGCTTAAACCCATTCTGGAATGGATCGGTGTAGTTCCTGTAGTACGCGATACACCGCAAGGTCACACCCGACAAATTGTTGATGTCATTAACAAGACTGATCGGATCTGGGTAGGTATGGCACCTGAAGGTTCGCGTAAGGCACCGGAAAAAATCCGTAGCGGTTTTTATCATATTGCCAAAGCTGCCAATCTGCCGATTGTGATGTTTTCTTTTGACTATGACATTAAAACCATTCATATCCTGGGCGTATACCATTTAACCGGTGATTATGAATATGATCTGGAGCAGATCTATGGCCATTATGAAGGCAAGATCTCGGCAAAAAATCCGGACTGGATTGCCAAGCCTTTACAAAAACTGGTGAAAAAACGCTAGGCAAAATGTCTTTTTTTTGCTCTGATAACCGTAATTTGCTTATTTAATCCTCTATTTTTAGAATGAAATTAATTCGTTATGCAATGATTGGCTGCTTGGGTTTAAGCCTTGCAGCATGTGATAAAGCTACTAAAACCCCAACAACCTCTACTCCTCTTCAGGCTCGTGAACCTGTGGTGGCTATTGCACTCGGTGGTGGCGGTGCCAAAGGCTTTGCCCATATCGGGGTAATCAAAGTCCTCGAATCGCATGGCATCAAACCGAAGATTGTTACTGGAACTAGTGCCGGAAGCTTCGTGGGCAGTCTATATGCCAGTGGCAAATCCCCTTATCAGTTGCAGCAAATCGCCTTAAATTTTAAGGAATCCGATATCCGTGATTTAACCTTGAACCGTCAAGGGATTATTGCTGGACAGAAACTGCAGGATTTCGTCAATAAAAATGTGGCGAATAAACCGATTGAACAGTTCCCGATTCGCTTCGCGGCAGTGGCAACCCGCCTGGACAATGGCCGTAAAGCCGACTTTATCAAAGGAAATGCCGGACAAGCTGTTCGTGCCTCTTGCAGCATTCCGAATGTCTTTGTACCCGCTGTAATTGGCGGTACAAAATATGTCGATGGCGGTCTGGTTAGCCCGATTCCGGTAAAAACGGCCAAAGATATGGGAGCTGATATTGTTATTGCCGTAGATATTTCTGCCCGTCCGGACAGCAATAAAGCGCTCAACATGTGGGGCGTACTGGACCAGACGATTAATATCATGGGTCAGCAAAGCATCAATGAAGAACTCAGCCAAGCCAATATTGTAATCCAGCCTAAAGTAGGTCATATCGGCACATTGGATTTAAAAGCCAGCAATGAAACCATTCTCGAAGGTGAAAAAGCCGCGCAACTGAAAATCCGTTCAATTGAAAAAGCCATCAGTGATTTTAAGCAGTCTCCGGCTGCATTTAAGCCTGTACGACCGGCAAAATTTTAATCAGAGTTTTTTATATTCATCTGCTGCTGCATCTGCTACATTGGAAGTAAATCATATAAAGATGATGATTAATTAAATACTTAGCAATATAGGTCACGATATGGAATTAGTTCTTGAACCTTGGCACTGGTTTGTATTGGGAATACTTCTTATTCTTTCAGAATTACTCCTGCCCGCTTTTGCTGCCCTCTGGTTCGGGATTGGTGCCATTATGGTTGGCATTCTGTACTGGATGTTCCCGATGATGGGACTGACCACCCAGATCCTGACCTGGATCATCCTGTCTGTTCTTTGTACCTTGCTCTGGTTCAAGTTTATCAAGCCACTTTCTATCGACAAGACCAAAGCCGGCTTGTCGCGTGAAGCAACCATTGGCCAAATTGGCATGGTGATCCAGACCGATCTTGAACAGGATCAGATCCGGGTCCGGTTTCCGCTGCCTGTTTTAGGCTCGGATGAATGGGATTGCCGCGCTCTGGATAAAGTTCAGGTCGGAGATCGTGTCCGTGTTGTCGATATTCTGGGAAATGACCTAGTTGTACAGCCCCACAGCACTCAATATCAAAACGAAAAAGGTGAATAAATTATGTCTGCTGGCACTATCATTGTTATTGCGTTCTTGGCCTTTGTTGCGATTACCATTTTTAAAGGTGTACGAATTGTTCCACAAGGCTATAAGTGGATCGTGCAACGTCTGGGTAAATACCACACCACACTCAATCCTGGCCTGAATTTTGTCATTCCTTATGTAGATGAAGTGGCTTATAAAGTCACTACCAAAGATATTGTTCTGGATATTCCTTCTCAGGAAGTAATTACCCGTGATAACGCCGTCTTGCTGATGAATGCGGTGGCTTATATCAACCTAACAACTCCTGAAAAAGCGGTATACGGGATTGAGAACTACTCATGGGCAATTCAGAACCTGGTACAAACTTCGCTACGTTCAATCGTGGGTGAAATGGATCTGGATGATGCCTTATCTTCACGCGATCATATCAAGGCGCGTTTAAAGTCTAGTATTTCTGATGATATTTCAGACTGGGGTATCACCTTAAAGACGGTTGAAATCCAGGATATCAAACCTTCTGTGACCATGCAGACTGCAATGGAAGAACAGGCAGCGGCAGAGCGTCAACGTCGTGCAACCGTGACTAAAGCGGATGGTGAAAAACAGGCCGCCATTCTGGAAGCTGATGGTCGTCTGGAAGCGTCACGTCGTGATGCAGAAGCGCAAGTCGTACTGGCAGAATCTTCACAGCGTGCGATTGATATGGTGAGTCAGGCAATTGGCGATAAGGAAATTCCTGTGGCTTATCTGCTGGGTGAACAATATGTCAAAGCCATGCAGGATATGGCCAAGTCTCCAAATGCCAAGACTGTGGTCTTGCCTGCCGATGTGCTGAATACCATTCGCGGTGTGATGGGACGTCACTAAATTTCAGAGATACTTCACAATAGGCAGCCAATTGGTTGCCTATTTTCTTTCAAAATAAGAAAATCTCAGCAAAGATTGTGAATTTATGGTTAAATTTCGCGTTTATTTTTGAAATCCTCTGGATTCGATGTTGCCTGGCTTTCGGGTTAAAGTCTTTCGCATCTGTCATAATCCTTGTTTCGATCTACTGTCCAACTTAAAAATGGATACCGTATGAGCTCCCTAAATCCAACCTTAATTACCTTTCTTTTTTATATTGTCGGCATGGTCGTAATTGGCCTGATGGCATACCGCGCGACAAACAACTTTTCTGATTACATCTTAGGGGGCCGACGTTTAGGTAGTTTCGTAACTGCACTTTCTGCAGGGGCTTCCGACATGAGTGGCTGGCTGCTGATGGGCTTGCCGGGTGCAATTTATCTTTCAGGCCTGTCTGAAATGTGGATTGCGATTGGTCTGATTATCGGTGCCTGGCTGAACTGGCTGCTGGTTGCGGGTCGTTTACGGGTCCATACCGAAGTCCAGCATAATGCCCTGACCCTACCGGACTATTTCTCGAACCGTTTTAACGATCAGAAAAAAGTACTGCGTGTGGTTTCTGCATTTGTCATTCTGATTTTCTTTGCAATTTACTGTGCTTCAGGCATGGTGGCAGGTGCGCGGCTGTTCGAAAGTATGTTCGACATGTCTTATAGTACAGCGCTCTGGATCAGTGCGATTGCAACGATCAGTTATGTGTTTATTGGCGGTTTCCTGGCAGTCAGCTGGACGGATACCATTCAGGCAACCCTGATGATCTTCGCCCTGCTTCTTACGCCAATCGTAACCATCCTGACTTTTTCAGATATGTCGCAAGTTACGCTCGCTTTGGAAGCCGCACGTCCACAGGCCATGAACTTGGTCGGTGATCTGAGTACCATCGCGATCCTGTCATTAATGGCATGGGGTTTGGGTTATTTTGGTCAGCCGCATATTTTAGTGCGTTTCATGGCCGCCGATTCAGTGAAGTCGATTCCAAATGCACGCCGTATCGGGATGACCTGGATGACGCTTTGTTTGGGTGGTGCAGTGGCCGCAGGTTTCTTTGGTATTGCCTATTTCCAGCAACATCCGGAACTCGCTGCTGTGGTGAATGCCAATCCTGAAACCGTGTTTATGGAACTGACTAAAATCCTGTTCAATCCATGGATTGCCGGTGTGGTTCTGGCGGCAATTTTGGCCGCGGTGATGAGTACGCTTAGCTGTCAGTTACTGGTTTGTTCAAGTACCCTGACTGAAGACTTCTATAAATCATTCCTACGTAAAAATGCCTCACAAAAAGAACTGGTTTGGGTCGGTCGTTTGATGGTGCTTCTCATTGCTTTATTGGCAATCTGGATGGCTGGTAATCCTGAATCTAAAGTCTTGGGTCTGGTGGCGTATGCTTGGGCAGGTTTTGGCGCTGCTTTTGGTCCACTGATTATTCTGTCTTTGTTCTGGAAACGTATGACCTTGAATGGTGCCTTGGCAGGCATGATCGTTGGCGCATGTATGGTGATTCTGTGGAAGAATACTGTTGGTGGAACAGGTCTTGGTTTTATTCCAGCCGGCATCTATGAAATTATTCCAGGCTTTATCTGTTCTTGGATTGCGATTGTAGTTGTAAGTCTCTTAGGCAAAGCACCAACAGCTGAAATTACAACACGCTTTGAACAGGCAGAACGTCTGTATAACGAAAGCAAGTAATTCAATATAAAAGAAAAGAGGACTTTAAGTCCTCTTTTTTATGCTTGTTTTAAGCTGATTTCAGGAAGATTAGTTTATTAAAATCAGCTTTTACGTGTCAGCAAGAACTGGGTAATCTGCATCAGGTCATCGGCTTGACTTTCAAAATGATTCAGTGCAGTCATGGCCTGATCATGTAATTGCTGTGCATAGGCTTGGGCTTTCTCTAAACCCATTAATGCCGGATAAGTTGACTTCTCCACCTGTTCATCCTTGCCCGCCGTTTTACCGAGCACTTCAGTATCCGAAATAATATCCAGAATATCGTCCTGCACCTGGAAAGCCAGACCAATGGCTTGCCCGAATTCACGCAGTTTTGGAATCGCCAAATCCGTCCCTTCAAAGATGGTCACCGCTGCCATCATAATCGCTGCACTGATCAAGGCACCGGTTTTATTTCGGTGAATCGCCTCCAGTGCTTCCTGATCAATTTTTTTGCCTTCGGCCTGTAAATCCAGTACCTGACCATTGACCATTTTCGAGGAAGCAGTCGCCAGAATCTGCATCTGCTTCAAGACAATCGCAGGTTCTACTGCAGGCCCCTGATCAAACAGACGACTACCCAGAATTTCAAACGCCATAGATTGCAAAATATCACCCGCCAAAAGAGCCGTATCTTCACCAAAAGCAGCATGACAGGTTGGCTGACCACGACGTAACAAGTCATTGTCCATACATGGCAGATCATCATGTGCCAGTGAATAGCAATGAATAAACTCGATCGCAACTGCGGCACGGCGTACCGCAGCACTATTCTGATTCGGTTTTAAAGCGGCAGTGGCATAACAGAGTGCTGGACGTACCCGCTTTCCTCCTAGCATTACGGCATGATGTACTGCCGACTTTAACGGTTCCGGAATGGAAAAGGCTTCCAAAGCAGTCATTAAATCGTGTTGAATCCGTTGTTGTGCTTGAGTTAGTGCATGGGTTGATACGTCAGTGATAGATGACACATTCGCCTCGAATACGTAGCCAGAATAATAAAATGACAGTTTATAAGTGCCTGTCTGTTATCAGGCATTGTACCTAGAATTGCTTTGAATTTTCAGTCTTAAATCCAAATGTTGTTTCATAATTCTGTATTGAGACTAAAAATAATCAAATCAGAAATATCTTTTTTAATAAAAAAACCATCAGAGAACTGATGGTTTTACTTAGGCTAATTTTCTCAAGAAATAATTTTAAGAAAGAGCATCTTCAGGAACACGCACCCAACCTTCCATTAGCACACGAGCACTACGGCTCATAATGGCTTTTTTCACTTTCCATTCTCCATTTTCCTGCACTGCTTGCGCACCCACTCTTAAGGTACCGGAAGGATGACCAAAGCGGACTGATTCACGTTCACCGCCACCTGCAACACGATTAACCAAGGTTCCCGGAATCGCTGCCGCTGTTCCAATCGCTACAGCGGCTGTTCCCATCATGGCATGATGCAACTTACCCATCGATAAGGCACGGACCAGAATATCGCTATCTGTTTCAGTGACTTCCTTACCACTAGAGGACGTATAAGTCTTTGGCGGAGCCACAAAAGCGATCTTTGGCGTATGCTGACGTGTAACAGCTTCACTAATGTCCTGAATCAGACCCATCTGTTGAGCAGCATAGGCTCGGATGGTTTCAAACTTCACCAAGGCAGCTGCATCATTATTGATATGGTCCTGTAACTCGGTACCGTTATAGCCCAGATCTTCTGCCTTTAAGAAAACTGTCGGGATCCCGGCATTAATCATCGTTACTTCAAAGCTGCCAATATTCGGTACTTCTAGCGTATCGGTTAAATTTCCGGTCGGAAACATTGAACCGCCCTCGGCATCATCATCGGCAGGATCCAGAAATTCAATCTGTACTTCGGCTGCTGGGAAAGTTACGCCATCCAGCTCAAAATCACCTAATTCCTGAACCTGACCATTCTGCATCGGTACATGGGCGATAATGGTTTTCTGAATATTCGCCTGCCAGATTCGCACCGTACACAGCCCATTTTCAGGAATACGTGCAGGATCGACCAGGCCATTGGAAATCGCAAATGCCCCAACTGCTGCAGTCAGATTGCCACAATTACCACTCCAGTCCACAAAAGGGCGATCAATCGATACCTGACCAAACAGATAATCCACATCATGATTTTCTTGCTGACTTTTAGACAGAATCACAGTTTTGCTGGTACTTGAACTGGCACCGCCCATCCCATCAATCTGCTTACCATATGGATCCGGGCTGCCGATCACTCTTAATAATAACTGGTCCCGAATTCGGCCTGCCTGTTGTGCAGCAGCAGGTAAATCGTCCAGTTTAAAGAACACCCCTTTACTGGTGCCTCCGCGCATATAAGTGGCCGGGATTTTGATTTGGGCAGCGAAACTCATGAATACTTTCTTCCTCTGGCTTGTCTTTATTCTGATCAAAATTATTGAATATTTCTGAGACGAGTATAATCGGTTTAAAGCCAAGTAGCTGCCTTGCCCGACCTAAGTATAAAAAAACAGCATTTGTGTCGAGTTAAAAAAACAGCAAACTCATCAGTTACATTTTCAATAAAATTAATATATTGATTCACATATCTTTTATTCTATTTATTTTTATAATTTTTTTTTATAAATACGATAATAATATTTCATCCAGACGGGTGCTCTAGGCTTCTTATCTTTGTTCCATTACAATCTTTATACCTATTTCTTACATTGTCGGGCTGAACACTTTGAATAACGAGTCTTCACAACTTCAGCGTGGCTTAAAGAACCGTCATATTCAGTTGATCGCCATGGGCGGTGCAATTGGCACAGGCTTATTCTTAGGTTCCGCACAGGTGATCCAATCTGCGGGTCCTTCTATTATTCTTGGCTATGCCATTGGTGGCTTAATTGCATTCTTAATCATGCGTCAATTGGGTGAGATGATTGTTCATGAACCTGTAGCAGGTTCATTCAGCCATTTTGCTTATAAATACTGGGGCAAATTCCCTGGTTTCCTTGCGGGTTGGAACTACTGGATCTTATATATCCTGGTGGCTATGACCGAGCTCACCGCCGTTGCAAAATATATTAATTACTGGTGGCCTCATATTCCTGCTTGGACCTCAGTCCTGTTTTTCTTCATCGTAATTACGCTGGTCAATCTCGGCAATGTGAAATTCTACGGTGAATCAGAATTCTGGCTGTCTATTGTGAAAGTGACTGCGGTCGTTTCTATGATTGTCTTTGGTCTCTATCTGATCCTGACTGCTGATGCATCTTCAGGAGCTTCTTTCAGCAACCTTTGGACAGCAGGCGGTTTCTTCCCGAATGGTTTTGAAGGCTTATTCTATATGCTGGCCTTCCTGATGTTTGCCTTCGGTGGGATTGAACTGATCGGGATGGCGGCAGCAGAAGCTGAAAATCCAGAAAAAACTATTCCAAAAGCGATTAATCAGGTCGTGTTCCGTATTCTGGTATTCTATGTAGGTGCATTGACAATCCTGTTGTCTTTAGTGCCTTGGAACCAGTTAGAGCTTGGCGGTCTGGATAAAAGCCCGTTTGTGATGATCTTCAGCCAGCTGGGGATTGACTGGGCAGCACATCTGCTGAACTTCATCATCCTGACAGCGGCACTCTCTGTTTATAACAGTGGTATGTATGCCAATAGCCGTATGCTTTATGGTCTGGCACAGCAAGGTAATGCCCCTAAAATCTTCAAGACTGTGAACAAGCAAGGGGTGCCAATTCCTGCAGTTCTGTTCTCTGCCCTGCTGATTTTCGGCTGTGTACTCCTAAACTACTTTGTTCCTGAAGATGCCTTAAGTCACCTGATTTATGTGGTGGTAGGTGCACTGGTACTGAACTGGGCCATGATTAGCTTGACCCACTTGAAGTTTATGCAAAGCATGAAGCAGTTAGGACAAAAGACCAGTTTCCCTGCATTGTGGTCACCTGCAAGTAATATTCTGGTTTTAGCTTTCATTGCGACCATTCTTTACATCATGTGGACACAAGGCTTTAAAGAATCAGTACTGATGCTTCCGATCTGGGTAGTGATCATGTTTATTCTGTTTAAGGCACTACGCCCTAAGAATTAATCAAAAAATCTTTTAATCGATGATTTTTAAAGTTATTGCTTCAGCAATAACTTTTTTTTGCATTTTTTACAGTATAATAGCTTTCTTTTCGCGCCCTTAGCTTAACTGGATAGAGCAGTTGCCTCCTAAGCGACCGACGTGGGTTCGAGTCCCGCAGGGCGCACCATCTTTTCAAAATGTGATCTATACTTCAAAGAATCAGCGTTAATCTTCATATTTTTAGAATATTTTTTATACAAAAAATCATTTTTTCTCCATTATTTTATTTCTTTTACTTTCAAATACTTATTTCAAAATACAGCTATTTTTTGGTGCAAAAACTCTATTTTGGTGCTTTTTTAGACTAATTAGTTTTTTCTAGAGCATTTACTCTTATTTTAATTGTGCTATTTTTGTCACATGGAGTAACAAATGATTGCGGATAAATACCCGAAATCTCCAAGAATTTAATAAGTGCAAACAACAACGCTAGATATAAATTTGTACCTCAAGGAAAGACGTAAATGAAATTAAAAACATTAACTACTGCAATGATTCTTGCAACTGTGCCTATGACAGGCGCATTTGCAGCAGCACTAGATCGTTCAGGCCAATCTATTGCAGCCTTCCTACAACCTGGTAACTATTTTGAAGCAGGTATTTCTGTTTTAGATCCATCTGTATCTGGTAAAGCTAATGCAGGTTATACACCTAACGCTGCTATTCCTGCAGCTTTAGCTGGTCTTGAGAATACCTCTCTATCAGACATGGGCGAAGATTATTACTTCCCAAGTGCAGCATTAAAGTTTCAAGTAGCTGATAAATTATCAGTGGGTCTTTTATACGATCAACCTTTTGGTGCTGATGCAGCCTATTCAGTTGGTGATGCTGGAGCAAACCCAGCATTAGCAGGCTTGGGGCTTCCAGCTGCATTATTTGCTGGACAGGGCTTATTCCATGATGGCCAAGAAGCAACTGAAGTAGAAGTTACAACCGAAAATTTAACGTTCCTATTAGGTTTCCAACCAACTGAAAACTGGAATCTATATGGTGGTGCGGTATACCAGACCGTTAAAGGGAATGTTCAACTACGTGGTACCGCATACGGTTCTACTATTGCATTAGGCCAATATAATGCAGATATGAAGGAAGATTCTGCAGTAGGCTGGATTGCAGGTTTAGCTTACCAAATTCCTGAAATCGCATTAAAAGCATCTTTAACGTATCGCTCTGAAATTGATCACGAAGCAGCAACGAATGAATATGGTACAAGCTTAATTTTAACTGGTTTAGTTCCTGGACCAGGTGCGGTATATAACGAAAACACTACTACCAAAATTACAACTCCACAATCTGTAAACCTTGATTTCCAAACTGGTATCATGGCTGACACAGTCGCTTTTGCTAATGTGCGCTGGGTAAACTGGGAAGATTTTTCAATTCGTCCTGAACAGTTTGGTACAGTTTCAGAAGCTTTAGGTGCCGCAGGCTTAACCCCAGATAATCCAAATGGTTTTGACTTAGTGGGTTATACAGATGATCAATGGTCAGCTACTGTAGGTGTAGGCCGTAAATTTAATGAAAAATGGGCAGGTAATGTCTCTGTAGGTTGGGATTCAGGTGCAGGCAACCCTGTTTCAACTTTAGGTCCAACTGAAGGTTACTGGAACGTTGGCCTAGGTCTACAATTCTCACCTGCTGCAAACTACTTTATCGCTGGTGGTGTGAAGTACTTCTGGTTAGGTGATGCTAAAGCTCAACCTGCATCAATGTTTGGTACAGGAAACTCTGTGGCACAATTTGAAGATAACCATGCTTTAGGTTATGGCTTAAAAATGGGCTATCGCTTCTAATTCCTGTTAGTTAATAAAAACCACCTTCGGGTGGTTTTTATTGTCTCATTTATATTTTTATACACCCGTATACTATTCGATGCTTTTATCACCAATCAAATTTTGCCTAAATTTTGTTTTTAATATATTTTGATAAAAATTATTATTTGTTTATTTTCATTAAGTTAATCAAAAAAATATAGTATAAATACTCTAAGCAATCATTTTTTATAACCGCCATAGTTCATTTCTTGGACGAAGTGGAGCATTTACTCTTTTTAAATTTGTGTTACTTTTCCACAACTTTTATTAATATTTATGCAACATTGTCAAGGATGAGCCATGAAGCTTAAGCCAATCTCTATCGCTATTCTTCTTTCTAGCCTGCCTACTTCTCTCGTGTTCGCTGCCGGTTTAGACCGTTCAGGCCAGTCTATTCAGGCTTTTTTACAACCTGGTAACTATGCAGAAGCAGGAATTTCTGTTCTTGATCCAACTGTGAAAGGGACATCTAAAGTATCTGCTTTTGAAGGTGAAAAAATTAACGACATGGGGGAAGATTACTATTTCCCCTCTGCTGCAATTAAAGTTCAAGCAACAGACAAAATTTCTTTAGGCTTGATCTATGATCAACCTTTTGGAGCAGATGCAACATACGCTGAAACTGCTGGTTCTTTTGGTAATGGTGTAGAAGGTACATCAGTTGATGTTGACACACATAATTTAACTGCCCTCATTGGTTATCAACCTACAGAAAACTGGAATTTCTATGCTGGTCCAGTGTGGCAAACTGTTGAGGCTGATATTAAATTACGGGGGGGTGCTTATTCTTTATTAAGTGGCTATAACATTCAGCTTAAACAAGAAGAAGCCTTTGGATGGCTTGCTGGATTTGCTTATCAAATTCCTGAAATTGCATTAAAAGCTTCTGTTACCTATCGTTCAGAAATTAAGCATAAAGCAAAATCTTCTGAACAGTCTGATTTAGCTCTTTTAGGACAACAACTTCCTGATGCAGGTCATCCTTTAAGTCCAGCAAAACCATTATTGGCGACTTTAGGTGAAAGAGAAAGCACTGTTGAGGCGGTTACACCTCAGTCGGTAAATATTGATCTACAGTCAGGTATCGCTCAAAATACTATTGCTTTTGCAAATCTTCGTTGGGTTCATTGGGACCAATTTGCTGTGACACCATCTTTACTCGCTCAAGCGTCAGCCTTGGCAAAAGGAAAAGCACAAAATCTGATCGATTACTCTAATGATCAATGGTCAGCAACAGTCGGTGTAGGTCGCAAATTCAATAATAAATGGTCAGGTTCAGCTTCTGTAGGTTATGACTCAGGTGCAGGCAACCCTGTAACGACTTTAGGTCCGACTGAAGGTTACTGGAATGTAGGCTTAGGTGCTCAATATAGCCCTGCTGAGAATTACTTTATTCAGGCTGGCGTAAAATATTTCTGGTTAGGCGATGCCCAAGCACAAACTGGCGGTACTATTGTAGGTGATTTTGAAGACAACCATGCAATCGGCTATGGTATGAAAATCGGTTACCGTTTCTAATTGCGTTAAAAAATTAGTATTCAACAAGAAAGGGCGCTATAAGCGCCCTTTCTTTTATTATATACACTTAAATATTAAGCTGGAATATCACGTACCGATGCATTACGAATCGCTTCTTTTAACGCATCATAACCACGAATTGGCGGGAATTGCGGGAATTCAGCAATCACATTTTCAGGCGCATCAAATAGGAAGCCATGATCTGCTTCACCCAGCATTGTGGTATCGTTATATGAATCACCGGCTGCAATCACACGGAAATTCAGACCGTGTAATGCTTTCACTGCCTGACGCTTCTGATCTGGCTGGCGAAGTTTATAAGCAGTGATCATGCCCTCTTCATCAGTTTCCAGCTTATGACAGAAAATCGTTGGCCAGCCTAGTTGCTTCATTAGAGGATGAGCAAATTCATAGAAAGTGTCAGACAGAATAATCAGCTGAAAATGAGTACTTACCCATTCTACAAATTCCTTGGCGCCTTCAAATGGCCCCATATCCGCAATCACAGCCTGGATATCATTTAGACCCAAACCATGCTGTTTTAAAATATTCAAACGCTGGGTCATCAACACATCATAGTCAGGAATATCACGTGTCGTTGCTTCGAGCTCTTTAATACCTGTTTTTTTAGCAAAATTGATCCAGATTTCTGGAACCAAAACGCCCTCTAGATCTAGACATACGACTTCCATGAAGCATCCCCTCAGTTGTATTGAAAAAATTTTGCCCTATCATAGCTGAAGAAAAAGATTTTGCACTGTTCTTTTTTAAATCTGTTTTTTTCATAAGTATTTATTTTTTAGTGATAAGTAGCTTTGGGCATTTCTATTAAAATAGAATAAATCTGAAATAAATTCATATAGGCCACGTCATTTCCAAGCCTATGTCGCCAGGACTCATATGACCAAAATCCCCACTATTACTATGGTAGATGCGCTCGCATCTGAATATGCAGATAAATCACCAAGTGAAATTTTAGCGCTTGCTCTCGACCAGGAAGGCGAAATTGCAATTTCATTTTCTGGTGCAGAAGATGTTGTACTGATTGATATGGCATCGCATTTAGGTAAACCTTTCCGGGTATTTAGCCTGGATACAGGGCGTCTGCATGCTGAGACTTATCAATTTATTGAAAAAGTTCGCCAGCACTATAATATTGATATCGAGATCTGTTTCCCAGAAACAGATGCGATTCAACAACTGACGACTGAAAAAGGACTGTTCAGTTTCTACCGTGACGGCCATCAGGAATGTTGCGGAATCCGCAAGGTGCAACCTTTACGCAAAAAACTGGCAACTTTAGATGGCTGGATTACCGGTCAGCGTAAAGACCAAAGTCCGGGAACACGTAATGACATTCCAGTGGTTCAATCTGATGAAGGTTTTTCTGGCCCAGGCAAACAGCTGATTAAATATAATCCCCTTGCTAACTGGTCTAGTGCAGATGTGTGGAATTATATCCGTATGATGGAAATTCCATACAATTCATTGCATGAAAAAGGTTTTATTTCCATTGGCTGTGAACCTTGTACCCGTCCTGTGCTACCAAATCAGCATGAACGTGAAGGACGCTGGTGGTGGGAAGAAGCCACCCATAAAGAATGTGGCTTGCATGCCGGGAACTTGAAAAAATAATCTTAAAAAACCATCCGTTCGTCGGGTGGTTTTTTTGTGAACCAATCGGCTACAGAAAAATCAGTACCTTTATGCGACAAAATCGCTATACTTTGTAATGTGATACCAATAATTCTAACAAGGTTGCTTATACATGAGCAGCTGAAGAAAATGCAGTGAGGCAATCTACGCTATGCGTCCATTACATCCGATTGACTTTATTTTTTTGTCTTTAGAGAAACGGCAGCAGCCTATGCATGTAGGCGGGTTATTTTTGTTTCAAATTCCTGACAATGCACCAGCCTCTTTTATCCAGGATCTGGTGACTGATATTCGTAATTCCAAATCCTCACCGATTCCTCCATTTAATAACTATTTAAACGGTTTATTTTGGGATGAAGATGAAGAGTTTGATTTAGATCATCATTTTCGTCATATTGCCTTACCGAAACCTGGGCGTATCCGCGAGCTGCTGACTTATATTTCCCAAGAACACAGTGCACTGATTGACCGCGCTAAACCTCTATGGACCTGTCATATTATTGAAGGCATTGAAGGCAACCGTTTTGCCATGTACTTCAAGATTCACCATGCGATGGTAGATGGTATTGCAGGCATGCGTCTGGTAGAAAAATCACTTTCTCACGATCCACATGCGAAAAGTATTGTGCCACCTTGGTGTGTAGAAGGCCCACGAGCAAAACGTCTGAAAGCGCCGAAAGTCAGCCGCATGAAGAATGTGTTACAGGCGATTAAAGGCCAGCTGGAATGTACACCACGAGTGGCTTATGAATTATCGCAAACCGTACTAAAAGATATGGGGCGTAACCCGGATTATGTGTCCAGCTTTCAGGCACCAAGTTCTATTTTAAATCAGCGTGTTAGTGCCTCACGTCGTTTCGCAGCCCAATCTTTTGAGTTCTCGCGTCTTCGTCATATTTCTAAAGCGCTGGGCGTGACGATCAACGATATTGTACTAGCAATCTGTTCCGGTGCCTTACGCGAATATTTACTCACACAAAATGCTTTGCCGAAAAAACCATTGATTGCGATGGTGCCCGCTTCTGTACGTAGCGATGACTCCGATGTTTCTAACCGTATTACCATGATTCTGGCAAATCTAGGCACGCATAAGGACGATCCTTTGGAGCGCTTAAAAACGGTACGTCGCAGTGTACTCAGTGCCAAAGAACGCTTTAAGCGCATGAATGCTAATCAGATTCTGAACTATAGTGCCTTTGTCTACGGTCTTGCAGGATTCAATATTGCATCTGGCTTAATGCCAAAACGTCAGGCATTTAACGTGATCATTTCCAATGTCCCTGGTCCTCAGGAACCTCTGTACTGGAATGGTGCACGCTTGGAAGCCTTATATCCGGCTTCGATTGTACTGGATGGACAAGCACTGAATATCACCATGACCAGTTATATGGACAAGCTTGAAGTAGGTCTTACCGCTTGCCGTAATGCTCTACCCAAAATGCAGAACCTGCTGACTCATCTTGAAGAAGAAATTCAGCGTTTCGAACGAATTGTGGATGGTGAACCCGTCCCAAAGTTGAAAGCGGTCAGTTAGCCGCGGACGAATAAAATCTGGCAATGGACTGCAAAAAGTGTGTGAGCACTTTTGCCAATTATTTAGTAAAAAATAAAGGGGCAATTTAAGCCCCTTGATTTTATTCTTTTTACAGTTTGAATGAAATTCATACAACCGCAATCTATTTTGGTTTAATTAACTTTTAATAGTACGACATTGTTTCAATAACTGATGGCAAACAGAGCGAATCATAGAAGCTGTAATCTGAACTTCATTCCCGCGTTCATCCACAATATATCCTGCATGCACAGCCTTTGGTTCTAATACGTGTTTCAAGCTTTTATTGATTACAACTTTACTCATACTCATCATAGACTCCTTTTGCTAAGCCTAGAACTGGGAGAAAGGCTTTGGCTAATTTGATGTTTCTAGTATTGTAAATATCAGTAGAGTTGTAAAATTTCAGATGTAACAAGTGTTTAACGATATTCTGTTACAATTTCAGCTGAGAATGATATCGTATTGCTCTTGCGTGTATAAATTTTCGACCTGGAATTTAATTACACGATTAATAAAGTGTTCCAGATCCGCCACAGCCGGGGCTTCTGCAGTCAACAGCCGATCAATCACTGCCGGATGGGCAACCACAGTAAAGCCACTTTGTGATTCATAAGCGCGAGCATAGCGCAGGATTTCCCGAAAGATTTCGTAACACACTGATTCTGCTGTTTTCACATATCCACGTCCCTGACAGGTCGGACAGGACTCGCATAACAAGTGTTCCAAAGACTCACGGGTACGCTTACGCGTCATCTCCACCAGCCCCAGTTCAGACACCTGGGTGATCTTGGTTTTGGCATGATCACGTTCCAGCATTTTCACAAACTGGTTCATCACTTCTTCACGGTGCTGGGCTTCCTGCATGTCAATGAAGTCAATGATGATAATACCGCCCAGATTACGCAGACGCAGCTGACGTGCAATGACCTGTGTGGCTTCCATATTGGTTTTAAACACCGTATCTTCCAGCGAGCGACCGCCCACATAAGAACCGGTATTAACATCAATGGTGGTCATGGCTTCAGTCTGGTCAATCATCAGATAACCGCCAGACTTTAGTGCGACACGGGTTTGTAAAGCCTTTTGCAGATCTTCTTCGACATTGTACAAATCGAAAATTGGTCGCTCGCCCGGATAATGCAGTAAACGGTCTTTCATATTCGGCACGAACTCATCCACAAACTCTTTCAGCTTGCCGTGGATTTCGCGTGAATCGATATAGATCTTTTCGGTTTCTTCATTGGCCAGGTCACGAATGACACGCTGTGGCAAAGGCAGCTCTTCAAAGATCAATGAAGGCACTGCAATAACTTTTTGTTTGCGCTGGATGTATTCCCACAGTTTGGCTAAGTAAGCCATATCTTGGGCAATCGCCTCTTCTTCAATGCCATCCGCAGCAGTACGGACAATCACGGAGCCAGGCAACTTGTGTTCTGCCTGAATACGCTCAATGATCGAGCGTAAACGATTGCGTTCATCTTCGGATTCAATCCGCTGCGATACGCCAATATGATTGCCATATGGCATCAGGACCAAATAACGTGAAGGAATAGAAAGATCAGTAGATAGACGAGCGCCCTTGGTGCCAAGCATATCTTTCATCACCTGAACGGTAAGAATCAGACCTGGCTGCAACAGCTCAAATACATTCGGCGTTGGCTGGCTACGTGGCCAGACCATGTCATTGATATGCAAAAATGCCGTTCTGGACAGGCCAATATCGACAAAAGCGGCCTGCATGCCCGGCAAGACCCGGACCACTTTTCCTTTATAGATATTCCCGACCAATCCGCGCTTGGCCGTACGCTCGACAAACAGTTCATTCACCGTGCCGTTTTCAATCAACGCCACACGACATTCCATCGGTGTGACGTTAATCAACAACTCGTCAGACATAACAACACTCAAAACATTATAAGAATTCTTTTTCAGCAGTTAATTTAGTGCCTTAACCGTCTGCAATAACTGTACTGTTTCATATAGTGGCAATCCCACTACATTAGAATAACTACCTTCTATTCTTGGAATATAACGCGCTGCAATTCCCTGTATTGCATAGGCACCTGCTTTCCCAAGCGGCTCACCTGTTGCCCAGTAACTTTCCATATCATGGCTATTTAGTGGCTGAAATTCAACCTGTGTACGGACTACTATACTGTATTTTTCTTCTTTTGTGCGGACGCACACCCCAGTATACACATCATGCCATCTTCCTGAAATTTTTTCCCACATTTCAAAGGCATGCTGTTTGGATTCAGGTTTCCCCAAAATCTCATTATTCACACCTAAACTGGTATCCGCAGCAATAATAATAGCATCCGGATACAGCTTGGCTACCGCTTCCGCTTTGACTTGCGCCAGACGTTCGACATAGGCTGCAATGGATTCATTTTCCAGTACAGATTCGTCTACATCTGGGCTACAGATCTCAAAGCTCAGCCCGAGTTGCTGCAAAAGTTCACGGCGTCGAGGGGAACTGGAAGCGAGGATTAAATGCGCCATTTTCTCAAAAAGTAATAAAGCACTGGCCATATGATGACACTAGTCAGCATGGGAATCCAATGTCGTGCAAATGAGAATTGTACGCCGGTCGAAATCTGGGCAAAAAAGATAATCATCAAATGTGCCAGAATCGCAATTGTCGTGATGACCCATAAATTAGCAAAGGTCAGAATACGGCGCTCACGGGTCAGGAAGCGTGCCACAAAAGCAATGATGATAAAGCTGAGTGCATTGAGACCTAAGGGCGCGTCAAGCAGTAAATCAATGAAGATCCCGGTAGCAAATGCAAACCAGATCCCGCACCAGGTCGGCTGACACAATACCCAGAACAGCATGACCATTAACATAAATAATGGACGCCATCCCGAAGTCTCGTAAGACAGTGGATAGACTGAGAGAACGGAAGCCACAATCACTGAAATGACAATAGCAAATAAAGGATCACGATGTGTTTTAGGTCGCATCTTAGCGATTGACATGCGGTTGCTCCATCGCTAATGAGTCAGAGAACAGCACGACGACATGATGACCACCGGCTAACTGTGCCGCTGGAGTAACATCAATCTGGGCAAATTCTCCTGAATTATGCCGTTTCACGTTAGAGACTGTTCCCACCAGATAACCCGCTGGAAAATGCTGTCCCAGGCCTGAACTGTAAACTTTTTCACCGACTTTGATATTGGCGCTGGTCGGTACATATTCCATTTTCAGGCGTCCCAGATCCCCGGTTCCCGAGACAATGGCTCGCATACCGGTATGTTCCAGACGTACCGACAAGGAGTGTTCTTTATCAGAGAGCAGCATGACCCGGCTACTATGCGGATAGACATCAATAATCTGCCCCATAATCCCCATATCATCCAGCACGGTCTGACCGACTTTCAGCTTGTTATTGGAACCACGGTTGATCACGATGATATGGCGTAGCGGATCAGCATCGGTACCAATGACCTCAGCAATTTCCATACGCCCATCAAGAATCAGAGGGGTATCTAAAAGACCGCGCAAACGGGTATTTTCTGCAGAAAGCTCTGCAATTTTTTGTAGGCGAACTTGCGCCTGCAATAGCTCAGCCCGCATCGCGGTGTTCTCACGACGCAGTTGTGCTTCAGATTTGGTTTGTTGATTCAGCCATTCTCGCGACAGTACCGGATAGCTAGCCACGGCATAAATGGGATTATAGGCCGCGTACAAGACATCCCTTGCAGGTTGAACAACATGTGGCATGCGCCAGTCAAAGAATAGCACCACCAGACATGTTATCAGTGCAATGATAAAAGAGCGAAAAGATGGCGGTTGTCGAGAAAACAGATGTGCTTGCACCCGCCGAATCCTTGTCTTAGCCTACAAATAACATGTCATGATTTGGATTGTCGAAGAATTCGAGTACCTTACCACCACCACGAGTCACGCAAGACAGTGGATCTTCAGCAACCACAACAGGCAGACCTGTTTCTTTTGCAAGCAGCTTGTCCAGGTTACGCAGCAATGCACCACCACCTGTCAACACGATCCCGCGTTCAGCGATGTCAGAAGACAGTTCAGGCGGTGTTTGTTCCAATGCAGATTTCACCGCAGACACGATGTTTTGTAGTGGATCAGAGATCGCTTGAGTGACTTCATCTGAGTTCACCACAATCGCGCGAGGCACACCTTCAGCCAAGTTACGGCCACGGACTTCAATTTCCAGCGGTTTTGCACCTTCATCTGGAAGTGCCATGCCAACTTCTTTTTTGATCACTTCAGCTGTGGTTTCACCGATCACGCAACCATGTGCCTTACGTACGTAGTTGATGATCTGTTCATCAAATACATCACCGCCAATACGCAGCGAGTCTGCATATACACAGCCCTGTAATGAAATGACTGCAATCTCAGTTGTACCGCCGCCCACATCAACAACCATCGAACCACACGCCTGCTCAACCGGCATGCCTGCACCAATTGCAGCTGCCATCGGCTCTTCAATCAGACGTACTTCACGCGCACCCGCATTATAAACTGCTTCACGGATCGCACGGCGTTCAACCAGTGTCGATTTACATGGCACGCAAACCACCACGCGTGGCGCTGGCGGGAATAAACGTTTTTCGTGTACCTTACCAATGAACTGATTTAACATGGTTTCGGTCACTTCGAAATCCGCAATCACGCCGTCTTTCATCGGACGGATTGCAGAAATATTTGCTGGGGTACGACCAAGCATTTGTTTCGCGTCAAGACCTACGGCAGCAACAATTTTATGTGAACCACTGTGACGGATGGCTACAACCGTCGGTTCATTTAATATAATGCCTCGTCCTGGCGCATAAATAAGTGTATTTGCAGTACCTAAATCAATAGCGAGATCTGGCGAAAACAAGCCTATTAGTCGTTTTAGAATCACGGGGACGTTCTCAGTTAAACTTTATATGGACGCAAGGTGGCCACTTTAACTAAATGTGATGATTTGGACAAGTCAATCGCTTATCATAACGCATGATAATTTGAATTTTTTTAATACTGATTAGGTAATATTATGTCTACATCGGATGCACAGTCTTCTGCAGATTTAAATGCAGAAACAGTTTCAGCTATTGCCAACCTCGCAAGGTTATCTCTTAATGATACGCAATCTGCTGAATATGCTCAAAGTTTAAATAAAATTTTAGGCATGATGGAAACCCTGAAAGGCATCGATACTGACGGTGTTGAACCACTGAAAAGCCCTTTCGACCACCCACAGCCTTTACGTGAAGATGTCGTGTCGGAAAGCAATCATCGTGAGGAATACCAAGCAGTTGCACCTGCTGTACAGGACGGTTTGTATCTCGTCCCACGCGTGATTGAGTAATTACTACCCAGTTCATTCTTTTTATTAAATTAAACGTAAAGAATTATTTCTCATGACAGATTTACACCGCTTATCCATTCGTGAACTGACTGAAGGTTTGGCAAATGCTCAATTTTCATCCCGCGAATTGACTCAACACTATTTAAAACGCATCGAAAAAATTGATGCACAGGTCAAGGCTTATGTGACCGTGACTGCTGAACAGGCATTGGCTCAAGCTGATGCTGCCGATGCTGCAATCAAAGCAGGCAACGCCACCGCCCTGACTGGTGTGCCCATTGCACATAAAGATATTTTCTGTACCCAAGGCATTAAAACCACTGCCGGTTCTAAAATGCTGGACAATTTTATCTCTCCTTACGACGCGACCGTTGTAGCGAAAGGTAAAGCTGCGGGCTTAGTCACACTTGGTAAAGTGAACATGGACGAATTCGCCATGGGTTCTACTTCCGAGTCTTCTTATTTTGGCGCGACCAAAAACCCTTGGGCACTAGATCACGTTCCAGGCGGTTCTTCAGGTGGTTCTGCTGCGGTTGTGGCTGCTGATCTAGCACCTTTTGCAACCGGTACGGATACCGGTGGTTCAATCCGTCAGCCTGCATCTTTTTGTGGTCTGACTGGTCTGAAACCGACTTATGGCCGTGTATCACGTTTCGGTATGATCGCGTATGCATCATCTTTGGACCAAGGCGGCCCAATGGCACGTTCAGCTGAAGACTGTGCTTACCTGATGAATGTGATGGCCGGTCATGATGCCAAAGACTCAACCTCAATGGACAAAGACGTTGATGACTACGTTGCCAACCTGAACGGGACTTCTGTAAAAGGTCTGCGCATTGGTATTCCAAAACAGTACTTCAATGTTGAAGGTCTGGATGCAGACGTGAAAGCACGTGTTGAAGAATCACTGAAAAAACTGGAAGAAATGGGTGCAACTCTGGTTGAGATTGATCTCAACATGACAGAAGCTTATGTTCCAACTTACTATCTGATCGCACCGGCTGAAGCATCTTCTAACCTGTCTCGTTATGACGGCGTACGTTATGGCTACCGTTGTGAAGAGCCAAAAGATCTTTTAGATCTTTACAAACGCTCTCGTTCAGAAGGCTTTGGTGCTGAAGTTCAACGTCGTATCCTGATTGGTACTTATGCCCTGTCTGCTGGTTATTACGATGCTTATTATGTGAAAGCACAAAAAGTACGTCGTTTAATTCAACAAGATTTCTTGAAAGCATTTGAATCTGTAGACGTCATCGCTGCGCCTTCTGCACCGACTACTGCATATCGTATCGGTGCAAACCTGTCTCCGGTTGAAATGTACTTAGGTGACATCTACACCATCGCGGTAAACCTTGCAGGTCTTCCTGCGATTAACGCGCCTGTTGGTTTTGACAAAGACAACTTACCAGTTGGCTTACAGTTGATTGGTAACTACTGGTCAGAATCTCAATTGTTGTCTGTGGTACACCAGTATCAACAAGCAACAGATTGGCATACTAAACGCGCTGCAATTGCTGAGGAGAATGCATAATGGCTAAAAACGCTGCTAAACCAAAATCTAACCTGATTGACGGTTGGGAAGTCGTTATTGGTATCGAGATTCACACTCAGCTTGCGACTAAATCTAAAATCTTCTCTGGTTCATCAACTGAATTTGGTAATGATCCAAACACTCAGGCGAGCCTTGTAGATTTGGCCATGCCGGGCGTATTGCCAGTATTAAACAAAGAAGTGGTTGATCTTGCGATTCGCTTTGGTTTGGGGATCGATGCTTATATCGATCAGGCTTCTGTATTTGCACGTAAAAACTACTTCTACCCGGATTCTCCAAAAGGCTACCAGATCAGCCAGATGGATAACCCGATCGTGGGCTTAGGTCATATCGACATCCAGCTTGAAGATGGCACAGTTAAACGCATTGGCGTGACTCGTGCGCACCTTGAAGAAGATGCGGGTAAATCAATCCATGACCAGTTTGAAGGTATGTCAGGCATCGACTTAAACCGTGCAGGAACGCCTCTTCTAGAAATTGTATCTGAACCAGATATGCGTTCAGTTGAAGAAGCGGTTGCCTACATCAAAGCAATTCATACGCTGGTTCGCTGGTTAGGTATTTCTGACGGTAACATGGCAGAAGGTTCATTCCGTTGTGACTGTAACGTGTCTTTACGTCGTCCGGGTCAACCGTTTGGTACACGTTGTGAATTGAAAAACCTGAACTCATTCCGTTTCATTGAACAAGCGATCAATGTTGAAATTGAACGTCAAATGGAAATTCTGGAATGGGACGGCACCATTGATCAGGAAACTCGTCTGTTCGATCCTGTGAAGATGGAAACCCGTTCAATGCGTTCTAAGGAAGAAGCGAACGATTACCGCTACTTCCCTGATCCAGATCTGTTGCCTGTGGTGATTCCAGATGCGCAAATCGAAGCGATTAAAGCGCAAATGCCTGAGCTACCTGCGGCACGTCGTGCGCGTTTCGTGGCTGACTTCGGTGTGACTGAGTATGATGCTCACGTACTGACACTGACTCGTGAAATGTCAGAGTTTTACGAAGATGTGGTGAAAGCTGCTGGCGGTGCTGCACAAGGTAAGATTGCGGCAAACTGGGTAATGGGTGAATTCTCAGGTGCTCTAAACAAAGCTGGCCTAGACCTTGCTGATTCTCCTGTGTCGAGTGAGAAACTGGGTGGCATGATCGCACGTATTGTGGACAATACCATCAGCGGTAAGATCGCGAAACAAGTGTTCGGCTTTATGTGGGAAGAAGGCAAAACTGCGGACGAGATTATTGCGGAAAAAGGCTTGAAACAGGAAACTGATACAGGCGCGATTGAAGCGATTATTAAGGAAGTGCTTGCTGCTAACGAGAAGATGGTTGAAGAGTATAAATCTGGTAAAGAGAAAGCTTTCAACGGTCTAGTTGGTCAAGTGATGAAAGCGTCTAAGGGTAAAGCTAACCCAGCACAAGTGAATGAGTTGATGAAGAAATTGATTGGTTGAGAATTGACTAATCAGTTGTTTTCATGAGATAAAAACCTCGCTTAATGCGGGGTTTTTTTATGGACAAGATATTATCTTCAGAACATCTTCAAAATGTTGGTTTTAGTGGTTGGACTGTTAGTTTAATTCTCATTGTTCTTTCTATTTTAGGATGGGGTTACAAAAAATTCAAAAACAGGAAAAGTGCCCAAAGAAGCCGCCTTTATAAAAAGCTTAAACCTTACTGGGATCGGAACTATCAGATCTTTATTGATTATGGTCCTCATGAAAACAATGATGCTTTCTATGATTTAGAGGATAATGCAACAGAAGAATGGCGAAAAAAAGTTAAAGAAATAATGTTGCCTAATCATCAAAAAATTAGGGATATATGCTCTGAAAATCTATTGCTAATGACGCAAGAGGAACGTGACTTATATCATCAATATGAAGATCATGTCACCGATTTTAAATCGTGTCATGAATCAGGTTATTTACCCAATAGAAGATTCCCCCAAGATATAGTCACAATATTTAAGGATTAAATTATGAATTGGTTAGACAGCTTAAAAGCTCATGATAATGTTGAAACCGTTAATAAAGAAGGTAATCTCATTAAAATAACTACGAAAGATAATCGACCTGAACTTTTATCTCTTTCAAACTTTAATGAGAAATTAACGGGCAAAATGCTTCAAACCCTCTTAAAAACTTATAAGTTTGATTTTTTACTGTGCAATAAGAAAAATTTTTTCCTAGATGAGGAGGCTATTCGATTATTAAAACAAAATAATATTAGTTTTGGTACAGGTGGTGATTTATTTAGGTTGTTGAATGATACAGAAACTGCTTATCCAAATTTCATTAACAAAGATTCTGAATACGTCATGAAGAATTTAGGAACAAATTTTAATGTTAAAAGCTATCAACTCACTTCCAACCGAAAAGTTTCCGTTAAACGTCATGATGGTCGAGATATTACCTTTGTATTTATTAATGAATATGCTATTACACAAGAAAGAATAAATGAAATTTATGAGCTTTATGCACCATTTGACTTTGTTCTTGCAGCAAATCCAAACGCCCATTGGAAAGACTACACCTACCGTGGTCAAGAAGTAAAAATTGGATTGTGGGCTGCTCTTTTTTCATTTTTAGCAAATCCAAAGTCATAAGTGCTCGAAATTTCAAATTTAATTAATGAACTTCAAATATTAGAGATTGATTGTGATATCTATTTATTCGGCTCCTACTTGAAGAGTAGCAAGTGGGCTGACCTTGATTTTCTTATAGTTTATAGAACGTACGAAGATATAAAAAAATTGAAGGAAGTCTTTTCAAGACATTTTCAACATACACCTTTAGATCTAAATTTTATGACACAAGAAGAAGAAGGATATTTTAATTTTATTAGTCAAACCAATGCTCAGCAAATTTTTCCTAAAATAAGTCGCAATATCAAAACATGACCATCAAAAAATTATCCTCCATCGCCAAACTCGAAGACTTAGGACGTGTTCTACTTTCAAAGTCCTTCTTTATGCGCGACTTCATGTGTAGCGAAATCACCAACTGGTACGGTGTCCCCAACTTTCCAGACCATCCTGAAAAAGCCATCTACACAGGCACACAACTGTGTGAGCAACTGCTCGAACCATTACAAGAAAAATTCGGACGGATCACCATTCGCTCGGCTTATCGCTCACCGAGTGTCAATCAACTTGGAAATGAAAAAGGACATAACTGCGCAAGCAATGAGAAAAATTTTGCCAGTCATATTTGGGACTATCCCGATGCAAAAGGTTATGGAGCAACGACGTATATCGTCATTCCATCAATTTTAGAACTTTATGAGAAAGACCAAAGCAATTGGAAACAACTTGCTTATTGGATTCATAACCATTTGAACTATAACCATCTGCAATTTTTCCCAAAACTATGTGCTTTCAACATCGGTTGGCATGAACAACCTACTCGGGAAATTTATAGTTATATCCAACCTAAAGGCTATTTATTACGTGGTGAAGCGGTGAATAGTGAGTTTGAGAAGTTTTATCCTGATTTTTTGTAATTCTCCCTCACCCCAACCCTCTCCCTAAGGGAGAGGGAGTATCAAATAATTTCATGACTGCATTAATTTAATAGTGAATAATCCCCTCTCCTTTTAGGAGAGGGTTAGGGAGAGGTATTTCTAAAATGAAGCACTAGAGAGGCTTAGAGAAAGGTTAAATTCATGCTATAAAATCAAAAACAAACCGAAGAAAAATAAAAACATGCCAAATTATATTATTTTGCTTAGTATTATCCTGATCATTCTTGTGTTTATCATTGGCACATATCAGTCAAGAAGACATAAATCTATCAAATCACGTACACTCACAGCCAGAGAAAGCAAATTTGCCAATCTTTCCGATGGTATCGAGCTAATTTTCACACCCATTTTCTGGATCATTAAACTCATGATCGGGATATTCAAATCATAAAGCTGTTGTTAACGATTTTTTTGAATTTGATCATAAAATCGTGTCTGTCCCATATTGAAAATCACTCAACAGGAATACAATCTGCACATTCTCCCATCCCGCCCTTACCATGTCGAAAAACCTCGCTACGCTGATTGGCTTAAGTGCCATTTTACAGTGGTCATCTATCGTGGGATTACTCAAAAAAATCAGTTTTAGTATTGGACCTGATCTGGCTGTACTTATGATGTATAGCTTAAGCACCCTGCTCTTACTGGCTGTTTTTGGCGTTCCCAAACTCAAAACCATACCCAAGTTCTATCTGCTCAGTGCAGCTGCATTATTTCTGGTGTATGAAATCTGCTTTGCCTATGCCGTAGCACTTGCACAAACTGCACAGCAAGCCATTGAAATTAGTTTAGTGAATTATCTGTGGCCGAGTATGACCATCGCCATGCTGATTTTATTTCATGAACTAAAATTTCACAGCTTGGTGGTGGTGGGGCTCAGTATTAGTCTGGCAGGTATTTTTTATATCCAGACGGGTAACGGCGATATTCATTTAGCAACCGTCATTCATAACATGCAAGCCAATCCAACCAGTTACATATTGGCATTTATTGGAGCGAGTTTATGGTCAATGTATTGTGTATTTACCAAAAAATACAGCCAAGGACATAACCCGATCGTGTTCTTTTTCGCGATGGTAAGTGTGGTTCTCTGGAGCAAGACGCTGCTGTTAGATCACGAACAACTGCCACAACTTCTTAATATTGACTTGAATATTATGCTGTATATGTTGCTGGTTTCGGTCGTAACTGGCTTGGGTTATGCAGCCTGGAATATCGGGATTAACCAGGGCAATATCGCGATGCTGGTCGCGTTATCATATTTTAGCCCGATCTTTTCGTCTATCATTTCGATGTGGGTACTGAATACCAGTCTATCCCACACCTTTTGGATCGGTACGATGATGGTTACCTTAGGTTCATTTATTTGCTGGCTGTCGACCAACTGGGATGAAATTCGGGACCGACTGTTTCCAGGCAAGCTCTATAAAACTTAAACCACATTTTTGCGGTTTAAGTTTGGCTGCATCTGCAATCCATTAACGGGTGATGCCTAGTTTATTCCACACGTCAGGGGTCAAAAACGTCGTGACCAGTTTGCTCATATCGATATATTTGAGTACACCATTCAGCTGACTTTTGATTTCCGGATTTTTCAGTATTTCCTGACCTGTGACCTGCCCAAGCTCCTGGAAACTTTCACCCACTGCTTGTACTCCTTCAGCCTGAATCACCGCTTTGGTTTGGGTTGGACATTGCTCAACCAGAATCCGCTGTAAAACTGTCGCTAAATTTCTGTCGAGTGTTTCCTTTTGAGTTGCAGTAACATTGCTAAAAGCTTTTAGATCGGGATGATTACCCAATGCCACAAAGGTCCATTGCAAGACTGTGGCTTTATCGGTGGCCGTCGTGGATTTCATTAAACAGTCACTGAGCTGATCAACTGTTGGGCCGGCTGTCGCAACTTGAGTTGCACCCAGCAATGCTGTAGTCATAAAGACTGCCCGAAGACCCGATAAAGCTTTGAATCCCATATTCCTTTCCTTTTTCACCCGTTCAAACTGCTTGAACAATGCAGTTTCTTTGTAGCATGTAAAAGATTAGAAAACCTGTAGAACTCTGTAACCTGAGAGATAAAAAAAAGTCCCGACATCAGTCAGGATTTTTGGAATCAAATGAGGAAATCAGACTTACCAGATTTTTACCCGTTTATCTTCTTCCAGATACATTGGATCTTCTTGCTTGACGCTAAAAGCTTCATAGAAAGGTTTCTGGTTAAGTAAAGTGGCTCGGCCACGAATGGCTGCTGGTGAATGCGGGTCTGTTTTTAACAGCTGCAATGCCAGTTCCGGACGAACTTTGGCACGCCATGCCTGTGTCCAACCAATATAGAAACGCTGATCTCCGGTATATCCATCAATCACCGGTGCAGACTTGCCATTCAGTGAAAGTTTATAAGCCTCATAGGCAATCGCCAGACCTGAGTTATCCGCAATATTTTCACCTAAGGTCAGTTCGCCATTGACGTGATAGCCCGGTATCGCTTCATAAGCATTATATTGCTCAACCAGAGCTTTGGTTTTTTCCTTGAATTTTTTATCGTCTTCTTCGGTCCACCAGTTTTTCATGTTGCCATCTGCATCAAAGCGGCTACCCTGATCATCAAAACCATGACTGATTTCATGCCCGATCACTGCCCCGATTGCGCCATAGTTCACGGCATCATCAGCATTCATATCGAAGAATGGCGGCTGTAAAATAGCAGCAGGGAAAACAATTTCATTGCCCATCGGGTTGTAATAAGCATTTACCGTTTGCGGCAGCATATGCCATTCTTCACGATCAACCGGTTTCCCCAACTTATCCAGCGCAATGTCATAATTGAAACTGTTGGTACGACGCAGATTACCAATCAGGTCGCCATCTTTAATTTCCAGCTTGCTATAGTCACGCCATTTATTTGGATAGCCAATTTTTACTCTAAAGCTTTTCAGCTTACGGTGTGCCTGTGCTTTGGTTTCTGCACCCATCCAGTCCAGTTTTTCCAGATTCTGTTCAAATGCCAGCAACAGGTTTTCTACCAGTTTTTCCATACGCTGTTTCTGTTCAGGCTGGAAATGTTTTGCGACATAGACTTGTGCCAGACTTTCACCGAGTACGGCATTAGTCATATCAACCCCACGTTTCCAGCGTACCCGTTGCTCGGTCACACCGCGTAAGGTTTTGCTGTACATTTCAAAGTTTGCATCAGCAAATTCCTGGCTTAAGTAAGGTGCAGCGCCATCAATCAGATGGAATTTGAAATAGGTTTGCCATACATCGAGGGGTGTGCTGCTTAAAATCTTGTTTAAATCTTCAAAATAACTTTTTTGCGCCACAATCACAGTTTTGGTTTTTTTATCTAAACCCGTCGCTTTAAAATAGGTTTTCCAGTCAAATTCTGGCACCAGGCTTTTGACGTCTTTTAATGTATAGACGTTATACATTTTTTCGAGATTACGGTTCTGCACATTATCCCACTGAATTTTGGCAATTTCAGTTTCTAAGTTCAGGATAGATTGTGCATGTGCAGCCGCATCTGCTTCTGTTTCACCCGAGAGCGTCAACAGCTTAGCAATATGTTTAACATAAGTTTCACGGGCACTTTTCAGTTTTTCATCGTCTTTTAAATAGTAGTCACGATCCGGTAAACCTAAACCACTTTGACCCAAAAACACCGCCATTTGATCAGACTTTTTCAAGTCAGGAATCACGCCAAATTCAAAAGGTGTACTGACACGGTTTTTTGCATAGTCTGCAAGCAACAAAGTGAAATCTTTTTTGCTTTTCATGGCATCAATTTTGGCGATATCTGCTTTTAGCGGCTGGATACCTTTTGCATTTAAAGTTTCCGTATCCATAAAGCTGGCATATAAGCTCCCCACTTTCTGCTCATTGCTGCCATAATCCGATTTGGTTTTCGCCAGCTCTTCTACAATGTCATGTAATTGCTGGGTCGAGTTTTCACGCAAAATCGTGAATGCGCCCCAGTTTGGCATATCAGCCGGGATTTCCTCATGCTCTAACCAGTGCCCATTTACATGCTGATAGAAGTCCTGTTGTGGTGCGATTGTTTTATCAAAATGTTGAAGATGAATCCCCGAGCCAAGTGCTGCAATAGCGGTTTGATCTGAAGCATAATTTGCAGAGGAAACGGCTAATAAAGCACTTACCAATGCGGTTTTTAGAAAAATTTTCAAAGCTTGCTATCCTCGCGCTTCACTGCGCAGTTGAATTTATCAATACGTGTTGACCTGATAATCAAACACTTAAATCTTTATAAGCAGCATATATGCCAATTTTTAAACTGGTCTTGGCTCTGCCTGCTGGTCGTTTAGATAAAAAAATAGGCCTGTCTCTTTTCAGATAAACAGACCTGTTTTTTAAAACTTGTTACCAGATGGAGATTCGTTTTTCAGGTGATAAATACATCTTGTCCCCTTCTTTAATCCCAAAAGCTTCATAGAAACTTTGCTGATTACGGACAGCGCCATTGCCACGTACATGACCGGGTGCATGGTTGGCAAGGTTTAGGCTATTTAACAGATATTCAGGATTACTTTTGCTACGCCAGACTTGTGCCCAACCCATATAAAAACGCTGATCTCCACTAAAGCCATCAATGACGGGTGCTGGCTGACCCTTGAGTGATAACTTGTAGGCCATATGAGCGATCCCTAAGCCTAGGTTGTCAGAGATATTTTCACTTTTATTTAATTCCGCATTCACCTTATGCCCTGGCAGAGCTTCATATTGTTTATATTGCTCGACTAAGGCTTTGGTGCGTTCATTGAACTTCTTTCGGTCGCGCTCGTTCCAGGTTTCTTCACCCTTGCCTTTGGCATCAAAGCGGCTTCCTCTATCGTCAAAACCGTGGCTAATTTCATGTGCGATAACAGCCCCGATGGCACCATAATTCACTGCAGGATCATGACTATCATCATAATAAAATGGTGCCTGCCAGATGGCCGCAGGTAATACGATTTCATTCAGCTTGACGTTATAGTAAGCATTGGCTGTTTGTGGCGACATGTGCCAGGCTTCTGGATCGATCGGTTCTCCCACCTTATCCAGTTCACGCTGGTAATTGAACAGCCGGGTCCGCTGGATATTCCCAATCAGATCATCCTTACGAATCTCTAGGGCTGAATAATCTCGCCATGTTTTCGGATAGCCTATTTTGATATTGATGCTATCCAGTTTATGCCGCACTTGTTTTTTGGTATCCGAACCCATCCAGTCTGCCTGATCCAGTTTCAGATGAAAGGCTTTACGGACGTTTTCTACCATTTCCAGCATCGCTGGGCGCTGGCTTTCATTAAAGTGCTTTTCTACATAGAGCTTGCCAAGCACATTGCCTAAAATACCGTTAGTTAGCTTCAAGGCAGACTCATTCCGTGGAGAACGTGCTTGTACACCCTCTAGTGTTTTGTCATAAAATTCAAAATGATGATTTTGAAAAACTTCTGTTAAAAATGGCGAATAACTATTGATCAGGTTGAATTTCAAATAGGTTTGCCAGGTTTCAATTGGAACAACCTTCCATAACTGATCCAGCTGACGCAAATAATTAATCTGCGAGATCGCAACCTCTTTTCTTGCACCTTTTAAACCCAGTTCTGAGAAATAATTCATCCAGTCAAAAGAAGGCATATATTTAATAATATTTTTAATTTCAATGAGATAGGTTCTCACCTCATCATTGCGCAGCTCCACAGCGGACCAGCTAATTTTTGCCAGTGCCTTTTCCAAAGCCAGGATAGTGCGAGCATCTTCAATCGGCTTAGGCTGACCGGCAAAATTCAGGGTATTGGCGATATAAAGCAGATAAGTATTGCGAATTTCCTGTTGTCGAGGCTGCTCACTCAGGTAAAAATCACGATCAGGCATTCCCAAACCACCTTGCCCTACATACATCATCGCCTTGGAAGAAGCTTTACGGTCCTGATAAAAACGGGTAGAGAATGGCAAATTCAGATTGATTTTTTCCGCATAGGCAAAAAACTCTGCCAGATCTTTTTTGGTCTTGATACTTTCAATCCGCTGCAGGTCTTGTTGCAATGCCTCAAGCCCAAGTTGTTCCAGCCGATCGGTATCCATATAACTGGCATAGAGATCTGCGACCTTTTGTTCATTGCTACCTTGCGGATACTGTTTTTTAGCCAGCTCATTAAAAATGTCAAATAACTGCTGGGTTGATTTCATACTCACTTCAGCAAATGCACCCGACAATGCCTGATCTTCTGGAATCTTTGCGGTTTTCAGCCAGTTTCCATTCACGAATTGATAAAAATCCTGCTTTGGATCAACCGTCCGATCAATCGCATTCAGATCAATTGCCGATTTTAATGAAGTTGTACTCACTGCATAACTCACAGACGAATGTAGAAATGCACCCACAAGAATCAAATGACTTAAAATATGTTTTCTCAAGCGATAAATCTCATTATTGTGTATGTTAAAAATCAATTAGTTTTTCTTGCTCAGTCCATAAGCACAAAACTGATAATTTTTAAGCAAAAGATATACCAATAATTTCTAGAATATGCCGTTGAATGGGCTTGTATTTAACAAGAGAGATAGAAGAGAAAATCTGAGATGGCGATGGGAGATTCACTCTGAAATAAGGTTCAATTTGCAACCTAATAATAATTAATTTTTATTCCTATCAACAGAATAACTATTTATCTTTTATCATTGATCTTCAAAAGAAAAATATTATTTTTAAGTTCTGCTATGCTTAAGAAATACTTTTTTAAATATCACCAATACTTAAAGTAGATGACTTTTCATGTGCATCTACTTTGCCAAATAAATGATCAAACTGAATGTGAAAACAATAGACTTATTTTAACTGCCGCAACTGATTCTTTGCCCCAGTATGGTTATAGTTGGTGGCCAGATTCTGCAGTACTCGTTTGGCCTGAACCTTGGAATTTGGAATACGGTTGGCATAGACTGGAATACTGCTTAAACAGCGTGCCACTAACATGCCCGATTCAGTATAGACACGTGTTCCTTCTGTACCCTGTAATTTGCCATAGTTATAGGCACGCTGGGCATTATTACAGGCATTGTTCAGGTTCTTACCGCTATTGATATCACGGCGTGCAGCTACATACAGTTTCATCTGCTGCTGTTGTGGCGTTTCGATACTACTTGTACGAGCAGCGGGAACAGCAATCACTGCCGGTTCAACAGCAGGGATTTTTATCTCTTTCTTATCGGCTTCTTTTTTATCTACCTCCTTTTTCTCATCTTTGACTGAGGTTTTGGCCGCATTCTTTTCAGCAATTTTATTAGACTTAGCCGTAGCCTTATGGCCCTGATAGAAATGACGCGCTTCAGCCGAGCTTTGAAGTTTGCTCAGGATCCGGACTACACGGGTAGTATTATTTTTTTCTGGCTGACGTTCAGAAATCGGCTCAATAGAAACAATCCAGTTTTGCCCTTGAGGCATCGTACATTGATAAGCACCAATGCCTTGGGTGACATAACGGTTTTTGCTTAGACGGTTTTTCTGGGCAGAATCTTTTACTGAAGCCAACTGGCTTTTGTATAACAGAGAAAACTTGCCGCCCCGTTCATGACAGTACTGGCTTAAAGTGGTTCGTGGATAGAGGGATTGTGGCTCTAAATGCTGCTTGGATTTTTCCCATGAATAAACATATTCTTTTGCCGAACCGTCAGCCTGATTCAGGTTTCTTTTAACGATCAGTTCTTGAGGACTTGCATAAGGATGCTGCATATCTGATTTCATTTGCTGAATACTGTTACATCCAGCCAGACTTGCTACACATATTGTTGGAATTATTAATTTTAGCTTCACTGCTTATCTCCCCCAGGCCTCTATAACATATAGCAAATGTGCTAAAACAACAATCTCAACAGATTGATAAATATAAAAATATAGCGAGACCTATCACTAAAAATAGGAAATAGAATGCCTAATCCATCTAGCTTATAGCCGGATAAATTGATCGAATTAACATTCTCCAAGCCAGTAAATACGCTGGATTATTCGCCAATTAGAAGATAGAGCAGTAGAAAAAAAGATATAAAAAAACCGAAGAAACAGATCAGTTCTCCGGTTACTCATTCAACAAAAATTAGAGATATTATTATCATGGATGATAACGGCAATTATGCTCTCTATCGCTGACTGAATGAGATTATAGTTTGAATAATTTCCTTTACGTACACTAATTGTTTTTATACGCCATATTGTTAGAAATTAAACACCACCCTGGCTGGCTTTTAAAATTCTAGACAAGAAAAAATAGCTTGAATACCCTAATATTGGGATGTTTGGGTACCACTCATCCTATTTTTTTCGCACCTCTACAGATCGTAATTTTCAATTTGATTTTGAATAAAAATTAATCAATAAAAAAGCCAGACCTATGATGGTCTGGCTTTTAAAATTGTCGATAAATATAAGAAAAAATTAATCGAGATGGGATTCAAATGCTTTCAAACGTTTATAGATAGAGAGCAGTTCAATAATTGTAGGCCAAGATAAAATCAGGTACTGGAACGATTCACGAACCTTACCAAAAACATTCAGGATCTGCATCATTAAACCCAGTGTAATCGCACCCGCGGCAATACTTGGAAACAAAATAAATAATCCGTAAATATTATCCAATTGCAGATACCAGATGCGGACCATATTGAAATAGGCATAGTGGAAATATAGGCGGAAATAATTCTTACGGACCCGGCTAAACAGTTCTTGCAAGGTGAGCGGGTGAGCACGATCGGCATAATCTTCACCATAAACCAGTTCTTTACGATAAGCCGCTTCTACTTTCTGATTATTGAACTCCAGCCCAGGTAGTTTCATCCCGACAATCATTAAAATCACGGTACCCAGAACTGCCCATCCGATCGACGCCCACATTAATGCATGCGGTATTTCACCGACAATCGGCAGTACTTTTACATGACTCGATAACTCATACAGAATTGGCAGGAATGCCATTAATAGCATCAGAGATTCAATGAGCGAAACACTGAGCTGTTCCGTAGTCTTGGCAAAGCGCATGGTATCTTCCTGAATACGCTGTGACGCCCCTTCAATATGACGCAGCTTTTCCCAATGCGCCGTATAGTAGTCATTCATTGCCGTACGCCAGCGAAATACATAATGACTAACAAAGAACAGGTTAAACACCGCCAGCGTGACATAGACCATGGCAATATAAATAAAGGTCAATGCACCTTGATATAAGAGACTGACATCTCCGCCCCCTTGGGTGAGCATATTCTGGATCTGGTCATAGAACGGGCTATACCATTCATTTAAGACGACATTAACCTGCACCCCAAACCAGATATTGAACAGGATAAAGGCCGAGCCCCACACGGACCAGCGCTGCCAAGGATGTTTCGCTTTGAAATACCAGAAGGTAGCGAATATCGTAGTACTCGCAAAAAACCAGAGATAGAACCAGAGAAATTTTGGCGTCCAGAAACGGCTGATTCCTATCGGCATTTTAAGATCATGATAACCTTCAGTCATACCTAAATAGACACCCCAGCCTGATCCACCACTATGCCAAAGGCCAAGATTGATCAGAAACCACAGCACCAGACTACTAAAAAACCACACTGGTTGTGGAAAAAATGACTTAAACATTGGGGCTTAATTCTCCTTATAGATGTACGGGTCATCCAAATGACGCACAGTTTATTCTTATTTTCAGACTTTCAACGAACTGCAGCATAAATTTGCAATTCAATGTAAAAAATTACATACAAACACAAAATCGCTAAAGCCAAATTGATATCAGATTATATGATTCTTGCTTTAATATTAGCGCATAACTTACGCAATATAATGGAGAAGATCATGACTGGCCTGTCAAAAAGTGACAAGCAGATATTGCGCTAGATTTACTATTTGGCGCCGTTTGTCTCTTTCTCTTCTTTTCGTCGGTAAATAGATTAAAAATGTTCGAGTTTAAGAAATACAAATCGTTTGAAAATTAAATCTTAATCTCTACTCCTTTAATTTACTGGCTTAAGCGCTTTTTAAGAAAAATTGACCGACTTGTTGACTTATGTCTCGGTTTTTCAAAAATTAGTTAAATTTGCAAAAATCATGTTAAGATTAAAAAACAGCGAAGTATCAATATTTGGGAATAAAAATATGGAAAGTTCAGTGATTGAATTACTTAAGCCAGTGACCTTGGAAAAGGAAAACTGTCACCCGATTATTTTTGAAGCTGGTACTGTTTTAAAAGTTGTGATGCAAACCCCTACCAGTCTTTTGGTCAGTAATGATGATGACTTTAACTTTACTATTCCATTGAAAGATGAGAACGATGTCTGGAGAGAGCTATAAGCACTCGGCCTTCTTCTTCATAGGGTTATGTCTACCTAGTCTCTCAACGATATAACCCTCTCTCTTCTTTGTAGCACCAAGATTTTATAATTTATCCTTCCTTTCAAAATTGGCCCTAATAAAAAATTAATAGGCTGCGCTATATTTCTATTTTATATTAAATGTGTTTTTTAATATTTCTAATTTAATGCCTATTATTTAATAGGAAGCAAATAAATTAATTTTTAGAAATATAAATCAAAACCATTTTTTACATTAAATAATCAAAAGAATCTTATTTATAGCAATTAAACTTACTGAATTACTTAATATGCAATACCTTACATATCATTATTAATATATTAAAAATCACTGAAAAATTATTTTACAAATATACAAAGAATATCAACCTTTCCTACTGAATATTTCCAAATTTTACAAAGTAACTTTACATGTCAAAAGTGTTTCTTTTCTGCGCCTAAAGCCATTTTAAAAAATAGAATATGTTATAAAACTAATTAGATTAAAAATCACACAGTTTAACTCTAAATTTTAATCTATTTTATATCATGTACTTAGGTGGATTTATGTCAGGCATACATAGGGAACAAGATTTAGAAGATTCATCTAGCTCATCTTTTTATATATCGCCAAAGATGATTTTAAATGATTGCAACCTGAATATGGACTCAGACCAGGTTGTTTTATTTCTTGATATTGACGGAACAATCTCTGAATTTCACCCAGATCCAGATAAAAGTATAATTCAACCTGAAATTATAAATATATTGGAAAATTTACAACAATATATTCAGCTGATATTAGTTACTGGTCGTTCTATTTTACAAGCTCAAAAACTTATTCATCCTCTGCAATGGAATATCGCTGGATCACATGGTCTGGAATTAATCTATCAAGCTGATTTAAAGACATTAATCTCTTTAAATAAGCCACAGCTACAAGCCCTAAAACAATATATTCAGGAACAGGCAGTTCAAATCTCTGATTTTCGGATAGAAGTCAAAGATTATTCTGTTGCGCTACATTTTCGTGAACATCCTCAACTCGAAAATCATGTGCATGCCTTTGCGCTGGAGTGTCTCAACCAGTTTTCAGACTTTGAGTTAAAAGCTGGCAAGTATGTTTTTGAGCTGGTGCCCAAAGGTGCCAATAAAGGTTCAGCGATTCAACAGATTATTCAGCAATACCATCTCACTGATCATTATCCCATGTTTATCGGTGATGACCTGACCGATGAAGCCGGATTCAAGGTCATCAATACCCTTCACGGCTGCTCAATCAAAGTAGGCCCTGGCCAGACCCTGGCACGGTACAGACTGGAAAATGTCTCTCAAGTTCAGGCCTTCCTGAAAGAATTTTTAAATGTAATTGAAGTACAAGAACAACAACGATTGGAGAAATCACATGTCTAAACTCATTGTGTTATCAAACCGTGTGAATCTACCTAACCCAGAAAGTATGAAGGCTGGTGGATTGGCTGTTGCATTGCAGGACGCATTGCAAGATATAGGCGGTATCTGGGTTGGATGGAATGGCTCCAGAGTTGACCAGAACAAGGAACAGAAATTTCAGATTCTGAAACATCAGAATGTGGAATATCATACCAGTGCACTGAGCGAAGCCCAGTACCAGGGTTATTATTGCGGCTTTTCTAATAATGCCTTATGGCCGTTAATGCATGACCAGCATCAACGTGTCGAATATCAACCGCAGGATTTTAAAACCTATAAAGATGTCAATTTGCGTTTTGCCAAACACCTGAAACAGGTGGCTTCACCGCATGACATCATCTGGATTCATGATTATCATTTTCTGAGTGTTGCGCATTACTGTCGTAAATTAGGTATGCGCAACCGGATTGGGTTCTTCCTGCATATTCCTTTCCCAGAACTGAAACTTTGGCAAACGCTGCCTCCTTATCAGGAACTGGCCAGACATCTGGGAGATTTTGATGTCATCGGTCTGCAAACTCCACGCGATCAGGCCAACTGTATTGACTTCTTGGAACAGGTATTAAATATCCAGCATCGCAATGATGAAATCCTGAGTTATCAGTCTAAACGGATTTATGTGAAAGCTTATCCAATCGGTGTACACCCGGCGCAGATTCAGAAGCAGGCTGCTGAGAGCCAAGTCACTGACCTGCCCTTTGATCTGGATAAAGCACATGCCCATAAGACCATCATTTCTGTTGACCGGATTGATTACAGTAAAGGGCTGCTGGAGAAAATTCATGCATTCCAGGAGTTGCTGGATGAACAGCCTGAATTTAAAAATCAGTTCCAGCAGTTACAGATTGCCTGCCCATGTCGACTAGATGTGAACAGCTATAAAAAACTCTATGAACAGTTCCAGGCCGCAGTGCAGAATTTAAACCATCAGCATGGCAATGCAAACTGGCTGCCTTTTGACTGTAGCTATGACACTTTGGGGCATGAAGCCCTGATGCAGCTCTACCGTAAGGCAGATATTTGCTGGGTGAATTCAATCCGTGACGGGATGAATCTGGTGGCTAAGGAATATATTGCTGCGCAAGATCCATTAGATCCAGGCGTACTGATTCTGTCTAAATATGCCGGGGCTGCCGAGCAAATGAAAGAAGCCTTACTAGTCGATCCTTATGATCAGGACAGTATGGCCAAAGCCTTGAAAAGAGCCTTGCGTATGCCTAAGTCGGAACGTTTGGAACGTTACCGCTATTTACAACAAGGCTTGAAGAATTTCGATATCATTCGCTGGCGTGATCAGTTCCTGTGTGACCTGAAAAAATCACAAAGCCTGCGAATTTATCGACCAGTGGCCAAAGGCATTTCGACCCAGTTCAATATGCATGCTTAAAGTCTGAAAGCCCATAAAAAAACACCAGCTTTATGCTGGTGTTTTGTGGTCTAGGCCAGCAATAAGACCTTCTGCTTTTTCTGATTCTTTGTGACCGGCAGTCAGATGGTTCAGGATTACAATGCTCATTAAAGCAACTGCGATGACAGTAAACACTAAACGTAAGCCAATAATTTCACTACCGAAACCTACCAGGGCTGGTCCGATCAATGAACCGGTATAAGCAAATACCGATACATAAGATAATGCTACATGAGAAGCCATAGATTTTTGGCGGCCTGCACGAGAAAACATTAACGGAACGATGTTGGCACTACCTAGACCCAAGATCGCATAACCAGTTAAAACGACTTGCCATACTGGTGCAAAGATCACCATGAATAAGCCTGCTGCAGCCAGTAAAGCACTTAATAAAATAGTGGTTTTTTCACCCAAACTTTGAATAATGAGATGACCGCTAAAACGTCCAAGTACCATCAAGCCAGCAAAGAAACTATAAGCCAAACCGGTATGCGCTGCAGGTACATTAAACTGGGTTGCCAGATAAATACCGCTCCAGTCCATTGCTGCACCTTCAGACAAGAAGGATACAAAACAGATCAGGCCAATACCTAAAATTGCGAATGTTGGTAGCGCTTTTTTCGCAGGTTTTGCTGTAGCTGTATTAGTTTCTTCTGTAGTTGATGACTGACTACCTAAGCAGAATGGAATTGCCAGCATCGCAATCGCAAGCAACATCACACTTACGACCAGTGCGCCAGTTAAAGGTGCCAGACCAAATCCCATTAACGTGGTCATGCCCAATACACCAACCAGACCACCCAAGCTACATACGCCATGGAAACCAGACATCAAGCTTTTATCCATAAGTTTTTCGATCTGGGCAGCCTGAATATTTACGGTTACACCCAAAGCGCCTGCACTGGCACCAAAGAAAAACAAGGTAATTGCCATCATCAAGCTGGTAGGACTAATCGCTAGTGCTGGCAAGATGAACAGAAATGCAGCCAAAATAACAGCCAGTACTGTACGGCAACCAAACTTGCTCGCCATACGACCTGCCAATGGCATGGCCAGCATTGAGCCAACTCCAGCACATAGCAAAAGTAAACCAAAGTCAGCATGGTTCAGCAATAAGCGCTGCTGTGCATAAGGAATTAATGGCGCCCAGGCAGCTGTACTAAAACCTAGACTAAAAAAGCACAGTGCAGTGGCGATTTTCTGCCAGAGATACGGTGATGGAGACTGAAGACGAGAAATTAGCTGTGAATTTAACATTGTCATTCCAAAAGAAAGAGCTCAGGCATCCATTACCGATCATCCATAGAAAAACCCCGCGAACTTATAGCTGAAAAATATAAGTAGCAGGGCTTAATTTGTGTGAATTATAAACAGAATTTTTCTAAATGAAATAGCTTTTAGAAATGAATTTTTAAATTTTTTACAAGTAATTGATTGTATAAAATTTATAATTTTATAGTTTTATTTGTATACGCTAATCGGTTTTTTCATTGCTTCCTGTAACTCAAGATTTTGTAAAAAACAGGCGAAACCTTCAGCAACTTTTGATTGTAGTCGACTACTGGTCGCTACCCTCAATTGATTGGACCAGGTAATGTCGACTCCTGCCTGTTGTAAACGGCGAACAAAGTCGACATCTTCATGACAATCTAGCTGGCGAAACCCATTAAAATCATTATATATACTTGTTTTAAAACATAAATTTGCACCATGAATATGTCGATGATCCATTTTATCCTGATAGTGGCCTAAATATTTCAGTCGGGCTTCCAGACTTAAATTTTTCCATTCATCGACATCAACGACCCCACAAATTACTTCAGTGGGTTGGTGCTGCCACATGACCTTGAACCAGTCTTCCTGGACACATGAATCTGCATCGGTACAACAGATCCAGTCGCATCCTTGTTCAATTACTTTTTGAATTCCTAAATGACGAGTCTTACCCACCGAACGAAAGTTACAACTGATGGTTTCTATACCTAATTGTCTGGCCTTGATCGCGGTTTGATCGGTACAACTGTCTAAGACAACTAAAATCTTAATCTCGGGAATATTTCCTGATGAACCAAGGTATTGATAAAATTCAAATTGTGCTTTTTTTAAGGCCAGCAGGCAGCGTTCTATATAGGCTTCTTCATTACAGGCAGGAATGACCACGCCAATTTTATTCATTTAAGGCCCTCTTGCTCTGCCACAGACTGTGGGCTATTTATCCAGACATCAATTAGAAAATCAGGTTCCTGAAGTTGTGAACATTTTTTATAAGGCAGATGAGTATTTAGATACTCATGAATATCATCACCAGTAAAGCTAAAACCAGAAATCGGTGCTCGCCAGTGACAAGCCAGAATACAGCCTTCTGCATCAAGGGCGTGCTGCAGCCAGTGGGTCAATTTCTCTAAAGCGGCCTGATCCAGATAATATAAGACTTCACTCAGCACAATTAGCTGGAATTTACGCTCTGGCAAGTCTTCCGGAACAACGCCTTGGACAAAACTGACATGAGAATAATCTTGCAGGCGTTGTTGTGCCAGCCGGATCGCTGTCGTATTGGCATCCAGACAGATGAGTTCTCCGGTATGAAGAGCTAGTTCCTGACTTAACATGCCATTACTGCAACCGATTTCTATGGCAGATTCAAAATGCAGTTTGGTCAAGAGCGCTTTACAAATTTGACGTTTACGTTGTTCATACCAGCGCTGTTCATAATGCCATGGATCTCCCTGGTTCAGGGCATACAGAGCATCAAAATAGGCATGATCATAGGTTGATTTACTGTTCATACAGATAAACCTCCCATGGCTGTAAAACACGCTCCAATGCATGTTCAGGGACAATCGGTGCCTGTTCTGTCGTCGGGTCATTCTCAATCTGACTTTTGAAACATCGTGCAGCTCGGGCTTTACATTTTAATTCTTCATCTGTCAGACTGAGTTTGTGCGCAACCGTCCACGGAATTCGGGTATCTCTTGGTGTGGCCCAGTGCCACGCCCAGATTAAAACCTGAATATAAGGTAACTGTAACTCAGTCGCGAGTTGTTGGACGACCTGCCCGGTTATTTCATGGTCTGGATGCCCATCATGAACAAAAGTCGTGACCAATACATCATTAGGCTGTAAATATGAATGCAATTGCTGTTTGAGCAAATTTCGCTGCTCAGCCACTTTCCCATCCTGAATATCCAAAGCAATCCGAAGAACTGGCTGTACTAGGGACAATTCTTCCAGAGCCTGACGCGTTTCTGCTGGACGAATCTGGTTCAATTCTTCTGGCGTATACAGACTCGAACCGGGATGACTGGCCGTACCATTAGTCACTGCAAACAGTACAATCTTATAGCCGAGTTTATCCAGACGTTGCATCATTCCGCCACATCCCAGAATTTCATCATCCGGATGCGGTGCCACAATACAGACTCTGGCATCTGCAGGAATTACACTGGAAATATCAAATTCTGACATCTGTTGCAGTATTTCGCAGTTACGCCATTCTTCCACCCGTGTCCCCTCCCCATGGATCACACGATCTTCGACAACCTCATGTTTTAAAGTGCCCATAGTTCTTCCTCCTGTGCGCTTAGTTCTCCAATACGCTCAAGATCAAAAGCAGCATGGCTTTGACGGATAAATACCGGCAGATCTGCTGCGAGCTGGGCAAAATAAGAATTGGTACAATAAGGCGCTGCGCCAAGCGCTTTTCCAACCTGGTTGAGTACATTTAATGCAGTAGCTTCAACCTGCGCGCGCAAAGCCTGAATCTGAAGTTGATGAGGAAATTTAGGTTGCTTGTCTATCAATTCTGCAACCCGATAGAACAAAGCCTGAGTAGCTAAAAGATCACGGCTGATTTCACCCAGATACATGGCTTTATACATATGTGGTTTTCTTAACTGTTCCTGCTGCAGATATTCAGCAAGAGCTACTGTCGCACCATACCAGCAAGCGGCAACGCCTGCTGCTCCATGCCAGAATCCCACCCGATCCAGATAAGCATGTGGATCGGCAACTTTTTTGACAGGGACCTGATTAAATTCCAGTTGAGCCGTGGACGTATGCTGCATTCCCAAAGCTTGCCAGACAGTATGGTCATGCTGAATACCAGGCTGCTGCATATCTACAATTAGCAATTGAGAGCGATTTTGTTCATCCCGATACGTCAGTAAACCTGACTCTACCCAGCTCGAAGCGGAACACCAGGTTTTGATGCCAGTCAGCTTGCCTTCATCCAGCTGCAATGGTTGAGGCCCTCCTTCTGCTGCCCAGACTGCCCAGAGCTGATGAGGATTTGCCGGAATATTTAATTCATGCAGAATTGCGAGTGCATCCAGATGCGACTCAAATATTTTACCCAGACTTAAATTGGTTGCCGAGATCTGGCTTAAAATTTGCCAGCGTTTTAAAGTTTCCCCTGATGCAGGAAAAGGAACCTGATCCGAAAGTTGCACCAGTTCCTTCAAAGTCATTTGAATATTTTCTTTAGGTTCTAATGATGAATTTTTAAATCTTTCTAATATTGAACTGAGGTCCATAAAAGTGCTTCCTCAAAAATATCGATATTGTGGTCATTTGATGAAAGCCAGCTAAGGAAAAAGTCTTTTCATCTGTTTTAAACGGGTCATTAGTCCTAGTACCTTACGGCGTGCCATAATTTCTTCTTCACTAAAAGGCAATTGTTCTCTAAGTTGACTCATAGGTAGATGGTTATGTTCGATCAGATAAATATCCTGCTCCCTGCTCCATTGCGCATTTTGCATCTGTGCCAGTAATTTTTTAGGATCTGGTCTCGCCATAAAAGTTTTATTCCTTGAAATAGAGAATAGAAGCCGAAGCTTCTATTCTCATGGTATTTATGCAGGAATAGTTTCTGAGATCAATTCACGCGCCCAAACACGGTGATTCATGATCAAGGTCTTGAAGCTATCTTGCACAGTATCGAATTGAGAATTTGCTAAAGTACCTTCATCACTGATCAGTTTTAGATCTTCAATTAGCTGACCTTTATCTCCCAGGAAGACAATCGGTTTCAGATGCTTATAAGCCTCAAGCAGATAGTGAGTCGCGATACCATCTTTCAGCACCATGTCATAGTTATCGCCATCGACAATAACTACAGCATCATAGGCAATCGACGGTTCAGCTTTCTGCATACCATCAGATGGGATCACTGTACCTTGCTGGCTCAGAACTGGTCCTGGACGAGGTGTTAAAACATCAGCCACAGCACTCTCTGATTCAGCCCAAGCCTGTACAGCTTTAATACTGGCTTCATTGGCTTTGTCATGTGCGAGAATCGCGATTTTACGTGCCTTAATATCGGCAGGTTTAAACGCTTCAAAAGACAGACGCTTAGAAACCAGAACATCAGGCAGTTTTGCGGCTTTTTTCTCAGCTGGGATTTCAATACCCAATTGATCCGCGACCTGTTGAGCCAGCGTCAAGTCAATATTGCACAGCACTTCGAGAACTTCACGTTCACGGATATTTTGGCGCTGTACTTTACTTAGTTCGAAGACATAGGCATCAATAATATGCTTCTGCTCATGCGGTGCCTGGCTTTGATAGAATAAGCGGGCATGAGTGAAGTGATCATTAAAAGACTCACTACGCTGGCGGATTTTATGACCGTCAATACGTTCCTGATAGCTTTCGAAACCACCTGCCTGAGTCGCACCTGGCGCTTCAGCCGGCCAGTTATCATCAATCGAGTTTGGTTCGTAGTTGGCCTGTCCCGTGTGAATAAGACGTTGATGCAGACCATCACGCTGATTGTTATGGAATGGGCACACCGGCTTATTAATTGGAATCTGATGGAAGTTTGGACCACCCAAGCGGCTTAGTTGAGTATCTGTATAAGAGAACAGTCGTGCCTGTAGTAGCGGGTCGTTGGTAAAGTCAATACCAGGAACCACGTGACCTGGACAGAAAGCAACCTGCTCAGTTTCACCGAAGAAATAATCAACATTACGGTTCAACACCATACGGCCAATTGGAGTCACTGGAACCAGTTCTTCCGGAATGATTTTGGTTGCATCCAGCAAGTCAAAATCAAATTTCATCTCATCTTCTTCAGGAACAATCTGTACGCCTAATTCCCATTCCGGGTAATTACCGGAAGCAATCGCTTCATACAGGTCACGACGATGGAAATCCGGATCCTTACCTGCCAGTTTTTGCGCTTCATCCCATACCAGCTGTGTCAAACCTTGTTTAGGCGTCCAGTGGAACTTCACAAAGACAGCTTTATTTTCGGCATTGATCAAACGGAAGGTATGCACCCCAAAACCTTGAATCGAGCGTAAATTACGTGGAATAGCACGATCCGACATTGCCCACATCACCGCATGTGCAGATTCAGGTACAAGAGAGACAAAGTCCCAGAAAGTATCATGTGCTGACGCACCTGATGGAATCTCGGTTTGTGGTTCAGGTTTCAGCGCATGGACAAAATCAGGGAACTTGATGCCATCCTGAATAAAGAACACTGGCGCATCATTGGCCACCAGGTCAAAGTTACCTTCATCCGTATAAAACTTGGTCGCAAAACCACGAATATCACGTACCGTATCTGCTGAACCGCGAGGACCTTGTACTGTAGAGAATCGAACAAAGACTGGAGTCTGGGCACCGGTATTGGTTAGAAACCCGGCTTTAGTCCATTTTTCATTGCCTGGATAAGCTTCAAAAAAACCATGTGCTCCAACACCGCGTGCATGCACAATTCGCTCTGGAATACGCTCATGGTCAAAATGGGTAATCTTTTCACGGAGAATAAAATCTTCCATTAAAGTCGCACCACGAACGCCCGCTTTTAGACTGTTCTGGTTATCCGAAATCTTGACACCTTGGTTGGTAGTCAGTGTCTGTTCGGTTGAGTCGCTACGGTATGCATCAAGCTGCTCACTTTTTTTATTGGTATTTTGCTTATCTAAACCATTTTTACCTGTGGCTGGACTATTCGCCTTAATTTTCATGACATTTTCCTTGCTGATCTTGAGTTTAGTGAAGTCTTTTTTTGCCTATCTCAAATTCGCTTGAGTTTTATTCAACATCTTGACGTTTTTACAGAAAAATAAAGTTCCACTTTTATCTGCATGCGGTGAGTTGTTGCTGAGTATGAAAATCTTTTTATTGATTTCGTCTGTATCCCTAACATAACGAGATTTGACGAATACATTGCTGAGTCTTTGTAGTGGCTTGTTTAATAAAGGCACAGTTCTGTTATTTTTCTTAACTACACAGTTTTTTTTTACCGAGTAACTATCACAAAGTTTGAAAAATTTAAAGCTGATAGTTTTTACTAAAAGATAAAATCATGAAATAAAGGCTTAATCATCTAAAAATGAAAACAAGTTTTTAAAAAACTGATCCAGACATTTGAGTTTTATAAGGCAAAATTAATTTCTTTATACAGTTACAATCCTGTCACCAGGCTATACAGAACGCCTAAACTTATATCTTTGCCCGTCCTATAAACTATATAACTCAGAAGTACTTAAATTATTTCCACCTATAAATAGTCACAAAAAGCTATTTCATAAAGTTCATGCTACCAAGATTTTGTATCTTCTCAGCCATGACTATTAAACTTTTTTAAAAGATATCTCTCTACAAAATTGTTAAGGAGTAAAACATGGGCTCTTCAGAAAAAAATGCTAAGGCTATGAAAATTGATATTGGTATTTCTTACGAAGACCGTGCCAAAATCGTCGAAGGTCTATCTAAATTATTGGCAGACAGCTATACCCTCTATTTAATGACCCATAATTTTCACTGGAATGTCACCGGACCACAGTTCAATAGCTTGCACAGCATGTTTATGACCCAATATACTGAACAGTGGAATGCACTTGATCTGATTGCAGAACGTATCCGGGCCTTAGGCTTTGCTGCACCAGGCACTTACCAGCAATTTGTTAAGCTAACTGCTATTAAAGAAGTGGAAGGTGTACCAGATGCCCAAGAAATGCTGCGTTTATTAGTAAATGCTCATGAAACGGTAGCTCGTACCGCACGCAATCTTTTTGAAGTTGTTGATGAAGTCAACGATCAGCCGACTGCAGATTTAATCACGCAACGTCTTGATGTGCATGAAAAAACAGCCTGGATGTTAAGAAGTACTTTAGAGTAATTAATTTTTCTCAGTGAGAAAACAATTTTAAAATCATAAAGTTAGATTTTTCTAGAATAAATAAGTGCTCAAATTTAATTCATATCCTTTTGAGCACTTATTTATCTCACCTTCCACCCTATAGTCAAGGCTTTGAAAAATAAATATTTACCTTTTAACAGATTATTTTTTAATAAATAAACCTTTATTTATTATCTATTTAATTATATTAGGCTAGACAGAAAATTTGGTTTTTAAATAAAAATTTCTTATATTATAAAAATATAATTTTTACTAAATCAGTATTTAATCATGTTTTTGAGCTCAGTCTCTTTCCCCATATCTTTTAAATATATTCAACAAATGGACCAAACCATTTCTGCTTACAAAATAAGCAATAGATTAAGCTTCAAAAATGCTTACAAACTGAATATTATTCATCTAAAATAGAGAACTATATCACACAATATAATTATTGAAATATATTGTATACATTTTGTATTTCTGAAAGATTCAGGGGATTAAGTTATGAGTGTTCAAAAGTTACTCATTTCACTCAAACTTAATTTACGTAAATTGATTTTAATCCTTTTACTTGTAAGTCTGGTGATTCTTTTTTCAATTACATTGATTGTAAGCAATGTAATTCACCGACAACAACTGATTAATAATTCTCTTGCAACTAATTATGAGTATGCAGCTAAAGTTGCTTCTATTTCTGATTTATATTTTAAAAATATATTTAATGATTTAAATCTCAGTGCCAATATTATTAAAAGTGATTTTCATAATGAACAGTTATTGAAATCTGAATTAAATAGATTGATGCAACAATCTAATTCTTTTAGCAGTGTTTTGATCAGCGATGCAGATGGCCATGTCATCGAATATGCGCCTGAAATCTTGAAATTAGATAAAGTTGCGATTATTCGGTCTTTGGGCTTTAGTAAATCACTCGAATCAAAGAAGCCTTATATTTCCTCACCCTATTATTCATTAAAAGGTAATCTGGTCGTCTTGGTTAGTTTTCCAATCTTTGATCAGAATAATAAATACCAAGGCTTTATTGCAGGGTTTATCTATTTACATGAAGAATCCTTATTAAAGACACTTTTAAGCGAAAATTATGGTTATAAAAATAGCTACTTATATGTTTTTGATAAAGAAGATAAAATTATCTATCATCCAGAAAGAGAGAGAATTGGAAAAACATTCCAACACAATACCGGTTTAGCTTATATGGAGTCACATAGCTCAGGAAAAATAAAATTAAACAATGATATGGGAGTTAGTGAACTAGCAGGTTTTGCAAAAATTCCTACGACTAACTGGACTGTGGTATTTCAGCAGCCTACAGAAGATTTATTCGCTCAAGCCCGTCTTCTTGCCTATAAAGTGATTGGTACAATTTTTATTATCTATATTATTATCTTTTTAATCATCTGGCGTATTTCGAAATTTATTACCTCTCCATTAAATGATCTTGCCAAAATGGCAAGTCATTTGAATGATCCAGGTATCACTGAAAAGATTAATCATATTAAGCCTTGGTATTTTGAAGTTTTTAAATTCAAGAAGTCCCTATTATCTAGTGTAAACGTTTTTAATCAGGAGATTGAAGAACTTAAACAGGATACTTTAACCGATCCTTTAACCGGCTTTTATAATCGTCGTGGCTTTGAACTATTTTTAAATGATTTAATTAGCAATAAAACTTATTTTGCTGTGGTGGTTTTGGATATTGACTATTTCAAGAAAATTAATGATCGTCATGGGCATGATATGGGTGATGTGGTATTAACCAAAGTTGCCGGATTTATTCGGGAAAGTTTTCGTGAACAGGATATTTGCTGTCGCGTTGGTGGTGAAGAATTTATTATTCTTGCGCCAGTCAAAGAGATTTCACATGCAACTAAAATCGCTGAAAGATTAAGACATAAACTGGCATCGACTTATTTACTTGAAGTAGGAATAGTCACTGCTTCACTCGGTATTGCACACTGGCCTTTAACTTCGTCTGATATCAAAGAAGTTTTAAAACAAGCAGATACGAATTTATATCAAGCCAAACATTTAGGGAGAAATCGTGTGGTGACAGGTGAAAAAAGTGCTCAGTTATAATATTTTTATACAGTTATTAAGTAGATAATTTAAATATATTATTTTGTTATTGTGTTATAGGGTTTAGATCTTTTATTCAAAAAAACAGTATAATTTCTCTAATACTTCTAGGTTTATATAGAGGTTTATACTTAAGGATACAATATGACTTCTTTTTATAATGGAGGCACCAGCCAAGAGATTTTTAATCTGATTGGTCAAGCTGCTGCCTTAGAGGATATCATAGATGCGATTACCTTATGGTTAGGGGACAAAATCCCGGATGCACTGGTATCTGTCATGTTGTATTCGGAACAGGAACAAACGCTTAATTTAATAAAAGAACCAGCCTATTTTTCCAGAGAATATGTAGAAGCTTTAAAAGATCTAAAAATCGGCCCGAATGTAGGCGCGTGTGGTGCAGCTGCATATCATCGTCGTTTAGTGGTCTGTGAGGATTTACTCAATGATCCGAACTGGGTCGCATATAAACATCTGGTTAAACAAAATGGTTTAAGAGCCTGCTGGTCGGTACCAATTGCCAACGGGAGTGGCAAACTTTTTGGCTCTTTTGGTACTTATTATCGTTCGATCAAGTCCCCTACTCCAAATGAAATTGACCTTCTGCAATATGCGGCTTCGCTGATCGCCTTAACCTTTGAGTTGTATGAAGAACGCAAAAAACGAAATCATCTCAAAGATAAATATCAGTCATTTTTCTCTTTTCATCCCGATGCAATTTTTGAGCATAATCTGGACGGCAATATTGTAGATGCCAATCTGGCCACCAAATTTTTTAACGAAGTTGGTGTTAAATCGCATATCGGAACTAAAATTGACCATTTTATTGAACCTGAACATCGCCCTCTTGCCTTAGAAGCCTTTGAGCAGGCCAAGCATGGTCTGACTGGACACCTTGAAGTTCAGGCACATAACTCGGCAGGACAGAAATACTGGCTCGATTTAACTTTTTTGCCAATTAAAATGAATGGTGAAATTGTCGGTATTTTTAGCGTGGCACGCGATATAACTGAACGCTATCAAAACAATGAAATGCTGAGATTAATGAAACGTAGTGTCGATGCAAATCCGCATGGCATTATTTTAACTTCGGCAGAAAATGACCAGCCTATTGAATATGTTAATCCGGCCTTTGAGCAGATTACCGGTTATAGCCTGGAAGAACTCAAAGGAAAAAATTGCCGCATCTTGCAGGGACCTGATACTTCCGCGGAAAGCGTCCAGCAAATCAGCGAAGCCATTCAGAATAAATCTGAAATCAAGATTGTCCTGAAAAATTATCGTAAGGATGGACACTGGTTCTGGAACAAGCTAAACCTAGGTCCAGTCTTTGATGAAAATCATAAGTGCACTCATTTCATTGCCATTCAACAGGATGTGAGTCAGCATGTTGCCCAGCAAGAACTAATCGCTTATCAGGAATCACATGACCATTTAACCGGCTTTATCAACAATAAGCTGTTTGAAGAAGTGGTTCAGGAAAAACTGCATCTAGCGCAGAGTGGTTCTGCAAATCTAGTGCTTTTATATCTGGATCTGGATGATTTTGAACCTTTGAATCAAAGCCTCGGTCATGATATTGGCGATAAAATTTTAAAACTAGTGGGCAATCGTCTGAGCCAAAACCTGGAGCCGGAAGATGTAATTTCCAGATTTTCAGGAGATGAGTTTGCAATTTTATTAACTCAAATGAATGATCTCAAGCAAGTTGCTGTACGTGCCGAAGAAATCATCGCCGGATTATCTCAGCCTTTTCACGTAGATGGTTATGACATTCACCTGAGTGCAAGTATCGGTGTCGCTGATGCTGATCCCGACATCAAATGCGTTAAGCAGTTTATCAATGCAGCCAAGGATGCCATGCGTGACGCCAATGCCGAAGGGGGTAATACCTGGCACTGGTATAATTTCACGAAAGAGCCTTTACCGAAGGTAGATTATGTACAGCTTCGTCATGAACTGATGGTCGCTCTGCATGAACAGCAGTTTAAACTGTTTTATCAGCCAATTCTGGACAGTGAAACGGGCAAGGTCAAATGTCTGGAAGCCTTGATTCGCTGGCAACACCCAGAAAAAGGCTTTATTTCTCCTGTCGATTTTATTCCTTTTGCAGAAAGAACTGGTCAAATTGTCTCGATTGGCGAATGGGTGCTCAGACAGGCTTGTGAGGAAGTCAAAGCCTGGAATATGCAGCATGAGACTCAAATTTCGGTTGCCGTCAATCTGTCTCCCTTACAGTTTAAAAGAAGTGGATTCCTGAGCGATCTGCAGCAACTCTTGTCGGAAATTGAATTCCCGCATGAGCTGCTTAAACTGGAAGTGACTGAAAGTATGCTGATTGCCAGCGGTGATAAGTCGATTGAGATCTTAAAAAATGTCCGGGCTTTGGGGATTAAAGTTTCGGTGGATGACTTTGGCACTGGTTATTCGAGTTTAAGTTATTTACGTAGCTTACCGATCGATGAGATCAAACTGGATCGTAGCTTTGTACAGCATTTACCCGGCAATCCACGAGATGAGGCAATTATTGAAGCCATAATTACCCTAGCGCATAAGCTGGATCTGGAAGTCGTTGCGGAAGGAATTGAGAATCCTGAACAGGCTGAGTGTTTAAAATCACATCATTGTGATTATCTGCAAGGTTTTTACTATGCAAAACCTGCCCAGCTCAATCAGCTAGAGTTAATCAGTTCCTGATTAATGTTCCCTGTTTGAGCAGTACAGTTTCAGCTTCTAAGTAAGCTAACTCTTCTAAATGATGGGTCACATAAATCATCGGTAAATTCAGCTCATCTTTAATCCGTTTTAGGAAAGGTAAAATCTGCTGTTTTAACTGTTGATCCAGTCCCGTTAAAGGTTCATCTAGTAGCAACAAATTTGGTGAAGACAATAATGCCCGACCAATAGAAACGCGCTGCGCTTCTCCACCTGATAGCTGATGGGCTTTGCGATAAATTAGAGGCTTTAATTCTAATAATTCTACGATGTCTTCAAACTGGAATTTTCGATCTGCTCTAGATACCAGTTTTTCTGCATAACATAGGTTCTGCTGCACATTCATATGTGGAAACAGCAAAGCATTCTGGAAAACTAATGCAATTTTGCGCTGATGCATTGGAATATTAATTTTCTCTTTTGTATTGACTAAATCCTGATGTTTAAACTGAATATATCCTTGATCAGGTTTTAATAGTCCAACAATATTTTTGAGTAAAGTACTTTTTCCGCTTCCAGATGCACCCACGATCCCTAACAGTTGCTGCGACATTTCCAGTTTAATATTTAATCTGAAATCGGCTTGTTGATATTGAAAATCACATTTCAACATTTCAGCCTCCCAATTTCCGTTGATAGTTTTGCAAAATAAAATAATTGGCAATTAAGGCAGTAAATGCCAAAAAAATAGATAAAACCACCAGACGCATCGCCATTTCTTCACCATTCGGTTGTTGCAGTAAGGAATAAATTGCGATGGGAATAGTGCGGGTTTCATCCGGAATATTTCCCACAAAAGTAATGGTGGCGCCAAATTCACCCAGACTGCGGCTAAAACATAAGATGCTGCCAATCAGCATACCGGGAATCGCCAGAGGTAAATTGATACTCCAAAACACTTTCCACGGTGCTGCGCCCAATGAACCTGCGATATGTTCGAGTTGCTGATTCATGAGCTGAAATGACAAACGGATCGGTTGCACCATCAGCGGAAATGCCACAATCATCGAGGCCAATACCGCCCCTTTCCAGTTAAATGCCAGTTGCAGCCCGAGTGTATTGAGATATTGGCCAATCATGCCTTGATTACCAAACAGCACCAAAAGTAAGTAACCTAAAACCACAGGCGGTAATACCATTGGCAATTGCAAACATGCTTCGACCACAAATTTAAGCCGAAATTCATATCTGGCCAAAACCCAAGCCAATACTACTGCAAAAGGTAAGCAGAATAAGGTTGCAAAGCTAGCCACTTTGGCAGACAGGTAGAGTGCACTGAGTTCTTCTGGACTTAACATCTTGCAGTTATTTCTCCAGCCATTAGGGGTTCAGCCTAAATCCATATTTTTTAAAGATGGCTTTGGCCTGCACGCTTTTTTGTATAAATTGTTCAAATTGCACTGCTTCTTTATTCTGCACACCTTGCCGTGTCAAAGCTAAAGGATAAACAATCGGACTATGTGAACTTGCTGGGAAAGTACCGATGATTTTCACTTTTCGACTGATCAGGGCATCAGTTTTATAGACAATCCCCACTTCACATTCACCGCGTTCGACGAAAGCCAAAGCCGAGCGTACATCATCCGTTCCAACAATTCGTCCTTTCAAGCCATTTAACCAGTTCAGTTGGGTCAGACTTTGCTTGGCATATTTCCCGGCAGGCACTGACTCCATTTGCCCGGTACATACATAACCTTTAAAAGATTGGGCAAAATTAAAATTAGATTGGGGTTTAAAATGAATATTCAGATGTTTCGGGCTGATCGTCACTAATTGGTTTAACAGGATGGGATGAACTGAACTGGAATTTATGAGTTTCTTTCGTACCAGATAATTCATCCAGTCCTGATCAGCTGAAAAGTATAGATCGCTGCTGGCTCCTGCTTCGATCTGTTTGGCTAAAGCAGAAGATGCACCAAATACGGAAATAATCTTAGTTTGCGGATGTCGAGCTTGGTAAATTCTGGAAATTTCGGTCACAGCATTATTTAGACTCGCTGCCGCGTAGATCCTCACTGTTCCTGCATGGGCTGAAGTAAACATCATGGCCATGCACATGAATAAAAACAGAGCTTTTTTCATGTGCATCTTCCCCATCAGTGAATAAATAAACCTTGAACAAGATCCCCTTCTTTCAAGCTTTTTCCTGCCGGAATACGAACCAGACAATTGGCCTGCATGAGATTGCTCAGCATATGTGATTGCTGTTTGGACAGACTTTTAACTCGTAAAACCGATTGCTCAAAGCTGGCAGACATTCTTAAAAAACGTTCTCTAGCATCTATTTTCAGATCATGGGTGAGTACAGCATTAAACCAGTTCGGCTGAGATTTGTGTCCTTGTAAAGCATTTAATAAAGTTGCGGTGTAGATCTGCATGCCCACATACATTGCTGCGGGATTGCCTGGCAAACCCAGCAGATAACAATGTGAACTATCATTGCGCTGTAACTGGGCAAAGAACATCGGCTTGCCCGGCTTCTGTTTTACTTTCCAGAATATCTGTTCAAAGCCTAAATTTAGTGCTACAGGCCGAATGAAATCATAATCTCCGACGGATACACCGCCTGTGGTTAAAATCAGGTCATGGCTTGCTGATAATTCTTGAATGAGATCCCGTACTGCGGCCTCAGTATCTGCAACATGAAAAATTTCAACCTGCTGCCCGGCTTGCTGAAACCAGGCTTCAACCAAGGGGCCATTGGCATCAAAGATTTTACCCGCTTCAAAGTCTTCTATACTTTCAGCAACTTCATCACCTGTAATGACCACAGCCACTTTAGGATATTGAAAAACCTCAACAGTATTGATTCCCGCCATGCTTAAAGAGGCAATTGCACCGACTGACAGCTGTTGACCTTTATTGGCCAATAATTGCCCGACTGAAATTTCTTCGCCCACATCGCGAATATCGGCATGAACTTTAAGCTGTTCCGTAATTTTGATTCTGGATAAATCGATCGCTTGAACAATTTCCTGACGTGCGACCGTAGTAGTCCCAAGCGGAATTTTAGCGCCAGTAAAAATCCTGACGGCCTGACCATCCTGAAGTTGCAGTTCACCCTGTTGTCCCGCCCGAATTTCACCAATCAGTTGGAATTCGCGTTCTGGTTCAATTGCAGATTGGGTACACAGTGCATAACCATCTACGGCACTTTGCGAAAATAACGGTAGATTAATCCCAGAATAAATATCTTCTGCCAGATAACGATTTAAGGCCTGATTCAACTTCAGTCGTTCAGTTACTAACACTTGAGTATGCTGCAAAATCAATTCTAAAGCCTGATCTACTGTAATCAGGCCATGTTCTGCTCCGCATCCAGACATTATTGATAACCACCTTGATGTGGAATATTTTTTTGCACATCAAATAAATGTACTAACGCTGGTAGTACAGCAATTAAAGATTCTTTGGCGCCCTGTCGGCTGCCCGGTAAAGTCATTACCAAACTGTTATCAATATAACCGGCAACGCCACGACTCAAAGCAGCATACGGCGTGCGTTTCTGCCCGAAACTGCGTGAAGCTTCCATGAGTCCAGGAATTTCCCGTTTAAGTAAAGGCTGTAAAGTTTCAACTGTTAAATCTTTAGGGCCTAGGCCTGTTCCACCCACAGTTAAAATCAATGAATAGTCATTTTTCTGTTGATGAACCAAGGCCAATAATTGTTCAGGATCATCTGGAATTACCTGATAGGCAATATTTTCAAAATTGGCTTCTTGTAATATTTCTAGGACATTTTGCCCTGCTGTATCCGGTTTTTTACCGGCAGCGACTGTATCTGAAAGCACAATGATGGATGCTGACAAGGCTTCTTTTAAGACACGGGTAAAATGCGATTTACCGCCTTTTTTCTTTTGCAATTTACATTGATCCAGACATAAGTCTTCCGGTTCACAATGTGGTTTGAGCATGTCATAGAGGGTTAATCCAGCCAGACTAACGGCAGTCAAGGCTTCCATTTCCACACCAGTTGGACCAATAGTCTCTACTGTGGCAATAATTTCGACATGTGCATCAAACAGTTCATATTCCACATCTGCACGATAAATTGGTAAGGGATGACAAAGTGGAATCAGTTCATCGGTTCGTTTAGCCCCTAAAATCCCGGCGATGCGAGCTGTCTTTAGTGCATCACCCTTTTCCGTATTGCCATTCCGTAATAACTCAATGCAATGTGGCGGTGCATGCAGAATCCCTGTAGCCACTGCAGTCCGATAACTTTCTGCTTTCATCCCGACATTTTTCATTGCATGTTCCTATAGTTCATTTCTTCTTAAAACGTGTGTCTGTTCTGACTTATATCGGCCATTGATAGATGAATGGCGTATTCTCTTTGGCATGATGGCAATGTTGATTTGTCTCATCTGAATGTTCTGAATGACGATGCGTGTGAGCAGTTTCTACATCTTTACGGATACAACACCCCTCAACATATTGACTGCTGCCATCCATATAAAATTCTTCTTTCCAGACTGGCACTTCATGTTTAACCCGCTCCACTGCTTCCTCACAAGCGGTAAAAGCTTCACGTCGATGTGCAGCATAAGCAATCGCGATAATGGCTTTTTCACCAATATCTAATGCCCCAATTCGATGAATCACCCGCACATAGGACACGCCGTATTTGGCCCGGATTTCCTGTTCAATCTGGCGAATCATTTTTTCTGCAACAGGTGTATAGGCCGTATATTTCAGTGCCTTGACTGCTTTACCTTCATGGTGATTACGTACCGTTCCGATAAATACGCCGACTCCACCACATTCAGGAAAAGACTGGATCGGATCAAAACTTTCCAGATCTAAAGCAGTATCTTGGATCCGGGAAATCTGTTTGAATTTGCTCATTTCAGCCTCCTGCGACAGGTGACAACAGCACCAAAGTACTGTCAGCATGAAGAGGTGTCTGACGTGAAATGATATCTTCACCGATGGCACAGGCACAGCGTTCAATCATGCCAAATGCATCAGGATAATCTTGTCCCACCTGATTCAAAACTTCAGATACGGTACTTTGAGATTTGCAGATAATTTCGAGATCTTGCGGTAACTGTCGCTCTACCGCACCGAAGGCTTCAATTCTGATTCTGATCTGTGACATCTTAGCCTCCTATCATGTGCATACTAATTTTGCGGCTGTTTTGATTCATACTTTGATTTTTTAAACGCTGCTCTATGGCATGAAAGCCCTGTTCTTTGTTCCAGATATATCGGGATAAAGCACCATACAAATTCAACTCACTTAGAGCTACAGATGCATTTAGTGATTTGATTTCCTTTCTAAGATTCAAACCTTGAGGTGCAAACAGGCAGTTATAAAATTCACCTTGTGCAGTCAATCGCAAGCGGTCGCAGCTGCCACAAAATGAATTGGTAATGGTTGAAATAATTCCAATCGGATGGCCATCAATCAGATACTGGCGTGCGGGTTCCGAAGCTGATTGGGCAGAATTATTAGTTTTTTGAGTGAGCGTAAATTCAGTCGCCAAAGTTTCTAAAATGTATTGTTCACTGACTACATGCTCAGTAGACCAATTGTGATCACCATCAAGTGGCATAAATTCGATAAAGCGCAGGACAATGTTTTGCTGAACTGACCAGCGCGCCAATGGCAGGATCTGATCATCATTGATACCCTGCATCAATACGGTATTGATCTTAATCGGTAATCCAGCAACTTGTGCTGCCTGAATTCCTTCCAGCACAGGTGCTAAATCTTTTTGAGTCAGCTGTTTAAACTGATCAGCATCCAGACTGTCCAAACTAATATTCAGGTCATCCAGTCCCGCCTGCTTTAAGGCCTGTGCATATCGTTTTAAGTAATGCGCATTGGTGGTTATGGAAATGCGTTGTAGTCCCAGCTTTTTCAGCGCTTGCAGTTGTTCAACAAAATGCACCACGCCCTGACGCATTAAAGGCTCACCACCGGTAATGCGGATATACTGGATGCCATGACGCACCATAAAATCGCAAAATTGATACAGCTCTTCAAAACTGAGCAGATCGTGTTTTTTCATCCATTCCGGATGTTCAGGCATACAATAAACACATTTGAAATTGCAGCGATCGGTCACTGAAATCCTTAGTTTGCGCTTGCCACGACCGAACTGATCGACAAACAAGGCATCATTTTTAAGCTGTGTCATCATATTCATGTTGAACATCCATCTTCAGGCATTGGGTGGGTTGTTGCACACATGCGGTGCGCGAAACTCAAATCGCCCAATCTTGTAATAATTAGAATTGCAATAAGTGTTCCAACTTTGTGCCAAAAGCAAAATATTCAGTTTTTAGTGCAGAAATTTGAGCTGTTGATACTGTTGCAGTTCATCCAGCGAGTTAATACTGTGAAAAAATAGCGCACGATTTTTAAAACGTGCCACTTGTGCGTGCAAATCAGCAAAACAGTGTTTAAGACTGCGCTGTTCCTGTTCAAGATGTAAGTTCAGGGTTGCCAGACTGCTGCGTTTGACCAGACAAAATGGATAAAGTGGCTTACCGTTAATTTCCACATAAGCCACTTCAGCCAGACTGTTTTTGGCTAGAGCCTGATGCAACTTGAGCAATACTCTGGAAGGAATATAAGTTAGGTCACAAGGAACAAACAGCACATAATCCGACTGTACATGCGACCAGGCACTTTTCATGCCCATTAACGGCCCCTGGAATCCTGGCTCATCATCTAGATAATAATGAACACTAGGAATAAGTTTCTGGTAAATGGAATAGTCGCGATGGCTGTTAATCCAGACCTGTGCAACATTCGATTTCAGCTGTTGGTGAATCTTGATCAGCTGAATCTGGTCATCGAATTTCTGCAACAGTTTATTGATGCCATTCATGCGTCTTGCCTGTCCACCCGCAAGAATCACCAGATCAGTACGCGGATAGGCTGTTTTATTATTTTCTCTCTCGGCTCCTTTTTTCATTCTACCGTCTCCAATTGACATGTTTTAATCAGGCCACGGATTTCAGGTAAACACGAACCACAATTCCCTCCGGCTTTTAAACATGCGGTCACCTGTTTTTCATCCGTAATATTTTTAGTTTTAATGGTTTCAATGATGCGGTTTTTACCGACTTTAAAACAGCTACACACCAGTGGACCTTCATTATTTGCCATCGACATCGGCTGTCCGGCAAGTAGAGCCTTACGGTGCATAGCACTTAAACGTTCACGTTTAAACAGACTTGCCACCCAGTCGCGGTCCGGCAATAAGGCCTTCGGTGCAATATATAGGCTGGCAATCACATGACCATCCTGAAGTATCACACTATGACTGATATGGGCGGTCTGATCTTCAAGATTCAGCCATTCAAAACTTTCATCCTGAAATGGCAATAATTCTTTTAAATGCTCAGTGGTATAGCTAAATTTCTTCCGGTCTGCCAGTTCATAACGTATTGCCTTGCTGGTAGTGATTTTAGTCCACCACACGGTAGCTTCAATCGACGGCTGTACGATTTTTTCAAAGCCTTGACGCACATAAAATACGCCTTGCCACTGGCTATAAAATGGATGGATGATAACCGGAGTATGCTTGAATTCTGGCTCACCCGAAATAGCATCCACTACCGAATTCACCACCTTGCCAATCCGGGCATCGGATGCGACCTGATCATTCCAGTGAATCGGGGCAAAGACCTGTCCACGGCGGATATTGTCACTAATAGTCGCACGCAAGACACAATTGCCCCACTGCGATTTCACCTCAACCAATTCACCATCCTGAATCCCGTATTTTAGTGCATCATTCGGGTGAATTTCACAGTAAGGTTCGGCACGGTGCGTACTCAAATTCGCCGATAAACCGGTACGGCTCATGGTATGCCATTGGTCACGAATCCGGCCAGTATTCAAAATTAAAGGATATTCACTAGAGGTTTGATGAACCGGATTGACCGCTGAAATTGCAATGAATTTGGCTTTGCCATCTGCATGGCTATACTGGCCTTCGCTATAGAGTCGAGCTACTGAATCTTCTGCCTGATCTTTTCTCCATACTGGCCACTGTACCGGTTTCAGTTCATCATATTCAGCTAGGCTTAAATCGGTTAGGCCTTTTAAATTAAAATAGCGGAAATATGGCGTTTCAGATCGCTGACTTAAATCAGAGTTTTGCTCAGCAGATAATTGGGCATGCTCCAGAAAAATGTCATGGCTATTATTAAAATCAAAACCTGTGAAACCCATCTTCTGAGCCACTTGACTGATCGCCCACCAGTCAGCTTTGGCTTGCATCGGTACATCTAAAAAAGCACGCTGTCTGGAAATACGACGTTCTGAATTGGTCACGGTGCCATCTTTTTCCCCCCAACCTAAAGCAGGTAACAAGACATCAGCATATTGTGTGGTATCCGTATCCTGACAGATATCAGACACTACCACGAATTCACATTTGTCCAGGGCGCGTTTGACCTGATCGGCATCTGGCAAGCTGACCACCGGATTGGTGGCCATAATCCAGATCGCCTTGATCTTGCCGCTTTCAACGGCCTGGAATAAATCGACTGCTTTCAGTCCTGCTTGTTTAGCAATATACGGGCTTTGCCAGAAATTTTGTACCAGCTGCTGATGTCCCGGATTTTCTAAATCCAGATGTGCAGCCAGCATATTGGCTAGACCACCGACTTCACGCCCGCCCATCGCATTTGGCTGACCGGTCATGGAAAATGGCGCTGCACCGAGTTTGCCGATTTTACCGGTGAGCAAATGACAGTTAATAATACTGTTGGCTTTATCGACGCCACGTGATGACTGGTTTACGCCCATGGAGAACAACGTTATTACTTTGTCTGTCTGGGCAAACTTTTCAAAGAATTGAGTGAGTTTAACTGCTGAAATACCGGTACGTGCAGCCACATCCTCAATCGAAGCTTCAGTAGAACTGCTCGCTAAAGCCTGTTCCAGCCCCTGGGTATGTGCCGCAACAAATGCTTGATCAACGTAACCATGCTGATGCAAGTACTGTAATAAACCATTAAATAGCGCCACATCCTGACCCGGCAGAATTGGCAAATGCAAATCTGCTGCTTCACAGGTGCTGGTAAAGCGTGGATCAACCACGATCACAAACAGGTCGCGCTGTTCTTTGGCGTTCATAATGCGTTGGTACAATACTGGATGGCACCAAGCGGTATTGGAACCGACCAGTACCACCATATCGGTATGTTCAAAATCTTCGTAACTGGCTGGAACCAAATCTTCGCCAAAGGCACGTTTATGTGCCGCAACCGCAGAGGACATGCAAAGACGTGAATTAGTATCGATGTTTGCAGTACCGAGATAGCCTTTGACGAATTTATTCACTATATAATAGTCTTCGGTCAGCAGCTGACCGGAAACATAAAAGGCAATACTGTCACGACCATACTGGTCGATGCATTGCTGGAATTTATTGGCAATGGACGAAACTGCAGTATCCCAACTCGTGACTTCACGCTGATCTTTACGACCCAGCATTGGATGTAGTAAACGAGTTTCAAGTCCTAGGGTATCGGCCAAATTACTGCCTTTAATACACAGCTTACCGTAATTAGAAGGATGATTGGCATCGCCTTCAACAGTCACTTTCGGACCTGATGTGGTCGGCGTTACATGTGCAGTCACACCACAACCCACGCCACAATATGGGCACGTGGTCTGTGTGGTTTTAGTTTTTAATTCTGTGGAGCTTTCAATTTCCACAACGGGAATACTGTTCATGGATGCTCCTTAGGAGTTGAAACACAATTTAATTCTTTTCAAAAAAGGTTCATTACAACGGTGTCTTTTCAATGCAACTCATTTATTTGGATCAACCTTCGGTTCGACCTACTTTTCTTTCGGGAAAAGTAGGCAAAACCATTGTCATCCGCAAAACTCGTCCTCATCTGGCATGTATCAAAAAGGTCGCAGAAACATTCATTTTCATATTTTGTCTTGGCTCAAACAGTTGCGGATGACGTTTCCGCGGATCTTGGTTTCACCATGACAAATTGATTTTTTACCCTGCTTTCTTTAATGCAAAATCCCGACCAAAAAGCAGCTTGTTACGAATCGTTGCAATTGGGGTTTGATCTGCAATCAGTTCGGCATACCAGGCACCGTCTTCCGTATCACCAAACAGCACCGCACCAATGACTTTATCCTTTTGAATAATAATGCGTTTATAGATTTGACGTTTCTCGTCATTCAGTACGATATCTTCAAAATCATCTTTTGGTTCGAAGTCACCTGCAGAGAACACATCACAACCACTCACTTTCAGCTGAGTCGGAACCGTCGGCGCTTTAAAGGTCAAGCTGCCATGCTCGGCCAGATGTGATGCACAAATGAACGCCTGGCCCCAAAGTGGTTCAACCAGACCAAAGGTTTGACCACGGTGCTCGATACATTCACCCACCGCATAAATACTTGGGTCAAAAGTCTGCATGGTGTCATTTACCAGCACACCGCGATTACAACGCAGACCAGCACTTTGCGCCAATGCGATATTTGGACGAATACCAACTGCAAAGACCACCAAATCAGCTTCCATTACAGTCCCATCTTTGAGTTTCACTTGGGTCACATGACCTTCTTCACCAATCAGGCATTCGGTATTCGCTTCAGTCAGAATGGTGATGCCTTTCTGTTCAATCGCAGTTTTCAGCATCTGGCTGGCTTTACTGTCCAACTGACGGTCCATGATGCGATCCATCAGATGCAATACTGTGACATTCATGCCTTGCTGTTTCAGGCCATAAGCAGCTTCCAGGCCCAGTAAGCCACCGCCGATGACGACCGCATTTTGTTTGGTTTTGCAGTAGTCCAGCATGTTGTTCACGTCATAAATGTCGCGGAAGCTAAGTACGCCCTTTAAGTCGCTACCTGGAATTGGCGGAACAAATGGCTTGGAACCCGTCGCCAGAATCAAACGGTCATAACTGATCATTTCGCCTTTTTCGGTATACACCTGCTTACGCGGACGATCAATACGTACTGCTGGATCACCAGCAATCAGACGGATACCTTTGTCGGCATACCAGGCATGTGGATGCAGCATGATGTCATCAATGGTTTTCTCGCCAGAAAGCACTGGCGACAGCATGATGCGGTTGTAGTTGCCCCAAGGCTCTTCACCAATCACAGTAATTTCATAACGTTCTGGTGCCATATCCAGCAGATCTTCCAGACAACGCATGCCTGCCAGACCATTACCGACCAGTACCAGTTTCATTTTTTCCGGTGAAACACCGTTGTTGGTGATATAGGTTTTTTGTGGCACGGGGCTAATGAACACCTTGCCATTTTCAATTTTGTTTGGAAAAACCAGCAGTTTTTGATCTTTATCTTCCAGGCAGCGGCCAGTCGCCAAACTAAAATGCTGCTTGTAAATTGGTGAAGCGACTACACGCTCGCCTTGCAGGTCACCAATGATACCGCGTGACATCACAAATGCTTTACTAAATGGATCTTGGTTACTGAGTGCATAAACACGTTTTTCTGAGCCCACACGGAATATCGCAATTTGCTGATCTTCCACCAATGCCGCTACGCCAGTATTTGGGGTAATGTCATCCAGTGCACACACTTCAACCCAATTCAGTTCATTCATATCTTTTAAAATTGTCATATTCTTGCTCCTTTATTCTTTGAATCAGGCTTCGACTACCGGAATACGGCTGGCATTGCGTTCAGCTTCAGTTTTTGGACGGATCTGACCGCGCACTTCAGTAAATTGAACGTGCGGATCGTTTTGCTGTTCAGCCTTGGCATTAATAAAGGTTTTGAAACGTTTACGGACTTCAGGATCTTCAACTGCAGTACGCCATTCATCCTGATAAGTGCCCACTACATGCTCCATACGACGCTCGAGTTCTGCTGCCAGACCCAGTGAGTCATTGACGATGACATCTTTCAGATAATCTAAGCCGCCTTCGAGGTTGTCGCGCCATACTGAAGTACGTTGCAGACGATCAGCCGTCTGGATATAGAACATGAAGAAACGGTCGATATAGCGGACTAAAGTTTGTGTATCCAGATCTGATGCCAGTAGTTCAGCATGACGCGGTTTCATACCGCCGTTACCACAGACATACAGGTTCCAGCCTTTTTCAGTGGCAATCACACCGACGTCTTTGCTTTGTGCTTCGGCACATTCACGAGTACAGCCAGATACCGCCATTTTCAACTTGTGCGGAGAACGCAGACCCTTGTAGCGGTTTTCCAGATAGATCGCCAAGCCCACAGAATCGTCTACACCATAACGGCACCAGGTGCTGCCAACACAAGATTTAACAGTACGTAGTGATTTACCGTAAGCATGCCCCGATTCAAAACCGGCATTGATCAGTTTTTCCCAGATTTCTGGTAATTGATGGAGTTGCGCACCAAACATATCGACACGCTGGCCCCCAGTCAGTTTGGTATACAGACCATATTCTTTAGCAATCTGACCAATGACGATCAGACCATCTGGAGTGACTTCACCACCTGCCATACGAGGAACGACAGAGTAAGTACCATCTTTTTGAATGTTACCGAGGTAGTAGTCGTTACTGTCTTGCAGGCCGGCATGGCTTGGTTTCAGGACAAAGTCGTTCCAGCAAGATGCCAGGATGTTTGCCACTGTTGGCTTACAGATATCGCAGCCCAGACCATGACCATGTTGCTGGATCAGGTCATCAAAGGTCTTGATTTCATTAACACGAACCAAGTGATACAGCTCTTGACGTGAATAAGCAAAGTGTTCGCAGAGATGATTGTTTACGGTAACGCCTTGACGTTGTAACTCAGATTTCAGAACTTGCGTCACCAGCGGTGCACAGCCACCGCAAGCTGTTGCGGCTTTGGTGCATTTTTTCAGTGCGCCAAGCGAAGTAGAACCATCGGCAATCGCAGAACAGATATCTGCTTTAGAAACGTTGTTACATGAACAGATAGTTGCGCTGTCAGGAAGTAAGTCTACCCCGCTGCCGCCAGTTTTCGCTGCTGCCTGATCAAAGCCTGGCATGATCAGGCTTTCTGGATTTTCCGGGATTTCCAGACCATTCAGCATCATTTGCAGCAGGTCGTTATATTCTTTGGCACAACCGACCAACACTGCACCCAGCAGTTTGGTTTTTTCTGCATTGACCACAATTTTCTTGTAGATCTGTGCCGCTTCATCGGCATAGAAGTAGCTCAGTGAACCTGGTGTCATGGCATGTGCATCGCCAACTGAGGCAACATCAACACCCATCAGTTTCAACTTGGTGCTCATGTCTGCGCCAGCAAATGCTGCACATTCTTCTTGCAGTACATGTTTCGCAGCAATACGTGCCATGTCGTAACCTGGCGCAACCAGACCAAAAATCTTGTTATTCCACAGCGCACATTCACCAATCGCGTAAATGTCTGGATTGGAAGTTTGGCAATAATCATTGATCATGATCCCGCCGCGCTCACCGATTGCCAAGCCGCTTTGACGTGCTAGCTCATCACGTGGACGGATCCCCGCAGAGAACAGGATGATGTCGGTTTCTAGCTCGGCACCATCACCAAACTTCATCACGTGTTTGGCATTTACGCCCTCTTCAATAGACGAGGTTGCTTTTTGGGTATGGACTTTAACGCCTAGATCTTCGATTTTGCTGCGTAATACTTTACCCCCAAGATCATCAATCTGAACTGCCATCAGGCGTGGTGCGAATTCGACCACATGCGTTTCCAGATTCAGGTCACGCAGCGCTTTTGCCGCTTCCAGACCTAACAGGCCGCCACCAATGACTACACCCGTTTTGGCATTTAAGCTCGCTGCACGAATGGCATCCAGATCTTCAATAGTACGGTAAACAAAGCAATTTTCACGGTCATTACCCGGAATTGGCGGCACAAAAGCATAAGAACCCGTTGCCAGAATCAGCTTGTCATAGGTCAGTTCCTCGCCATGCTGGGTGGTTACTGTACGTGTTACCTGATTGATGGAAACCGCTTTAGTACCTAAACGCAGGTCAATACCATACGCATCTGCAAAGTCAGAGCGACATAAAGTTAAATCTTTTGCAGATTTTCCACTGAAATATTCAGTTAAATGTACACGGTCATAAGCCAGACGCGGCTCTTCTGCCAGAATCGTGATTTCAACCTCATCACCCGCATGCTCAAGCACAGATTCAATAAATTTGTGTCCTACCATGCCATGGCCAATCATTACCAGTTTCATATTCCTTCTCCTAAATTTTCTAAATCTTGTATCTTGTGTTTTAAGCCAGGTTGTTTCGTTCAAGGACAGCTTCTTCATACAGCTTTTGCTCTTTGGCTTTATGCTCAACCGAGAAGCGAATCATCAGAACAAAACTTGCTGCAATCACGACCAGGCCGCCAAGTGCCATCAGACAGGTTTGAATATCCAGCATGCCTTTAAGTAAGAATCCTGCTGCGACCGCACCCACGTTACCGCCTGCACCGATAATGCCAGCCACACCCCCTAAAGCATCCCGGTCAATAAATGGCACCAGCGCATACGTTGCACCACATGCCATGTGGGTAAATAATGCGAAGACAGTCATTGTGATGATGGCCAGCATGGCACTGTTCATTTGCGAGAATAAAATCAGGAATAAGCCTTCCATCAAGATCATGGCAAACAGCACTTTGGTACGTCCGTCCAGGCCTTTTTTGATGGCGACTTTATCTGAAACAATGCCACCCAGTGCACGGGCAAACAGTGCTAGCAGACCGAAGATCCCGGCCGTCATACCTGCTTCTTTTAAATCAAAGCTGAAGTTTTCTACATAGTACATGGCTACGATGTTATGAATGAAGATTTCGATACCGAAACAGGCCGCATAAGCGCCAAATAGAATCCAGACACGGTAGTTACGTGCAGCATGCATCAGAATTGCCATGCCACCTTTTTTCTCGCTACCTACCTGAATTCCTGCTGCGCGCAGTTCTTTAAAGTTGCCTTGTGGACAGTCCTGAGTGAATTTCCAGTACAATGCACCGACGATCAGCATCATCAGGCCCGGAACAATTAAGGCAATTCTCCAGCCCATCGCCTGTTCAACACCGAACATTACCGGCGCAGCCAGAAGTAAGGGCATCAAGGCTTGAGTTGCACCACCACCTGCATTTCCCCAACCTGCAGATGCCGCATTGGCAGTACCCACTACATTCGGCGCAAACATGATGCTGGTGTGATATTGGGTAATGACGAAACTGGCACCAATGGCGCCAATCAGTAAGCGGAAAAACAGAAAGGATTCATAGCTATTCGCAGAGGCAACACCAAAGACCGGGATACTGCCAAGCACCAGTAATGCGGTATAGGTTTTCCGTGGACCATATTTGTCACATAGCGGACCGACAATCAGTCGAACCAGAATGGTGATCGCGACTGCTGCAATATTGATATTGGCGATTTGATCTTTGGTTAAGCTGAATTCACCTGCGATCACAGGCATCAGCGGTGCGCAGGCGAACCAGGCAAAGAAACAGACAAAAAACGCGAGCCAACTCATATGGAAGGCTCTCATTGCTGCGCTGCTGAAATTCAAAAGACTTATTTTTGTTGCTTTCTTTTCATATAAATTTGAAGACATCACCATCTCCTTCCAGAACTGAACGTATAGGCTTATCTACTATGCGAATTGCTGCACACCAGATGCGATCAGAACGGACGTCATTGGCCGTCTTACAAATTTCTTTAGAGTCGTCTTTGACTCAAATTCTATCAAGCACAAAGCGTGCCAATAAAATAATTCTATGAATAAGTATTTGTATTTATATTAATTATCTAGAGGTACTTTTATATTTTTTCTAAAATATAGTGACTTCGAACCAAGCTCTCTCTTATTTTTCTCAGCATATTTATATCTGGATTTTAAAATTGCCACTTCAATGCACCTTTTGGCACAGCTTTAGTGCAAGGAAGAACATAATCAAACTAGATATTTTTAATTAAAGAAAAACTTGTAGTTAAATCTTAAATTTTTTAAATGAGTTAGCTACTTAAGAATCTAGATATGTCTAATACAATTAGATTTGAAAAATTTTAATTCAAGATTATGTACTTCACTTGAATTTTGGACATATAGAAAACAATGTAAATTTATTCCATATTTTTTAAATGATTACGTGGTAGCAACATTAAATAGAGAGCCAATCCAGAAACTGAATAGCATGGCAACGATGCCCCAAATCATGACACGCAGTGCGCCTTTCCACATGCTGCCACCACCCGCATAACTGGCTAATGCTCCCATCATTCCCAGACTAAGCACTCCCACCAGCATGACGCCCTGATCTAGCAAATGTGAAGGCAAAACCAAAATGGATACCAATGGAAATAAAGAACCTACCGTAAATGCTGATGCTGAAGAAAATGCCGCCGTAAAGGGCCGGGCAGCTGTCTGTTCCAGAATTCCAATTTCATCACGCGCATGCGCATCCAAGGCATTATGTGCAGTAAGCTGTTTTGCCACTTCTTCGGCCAGATCAGCTTCTAAACCTCGCTTGATATAAATATTTTTTAGCTCTCTTAATTCATGTACGGGATGCAGATTTAATTCCCGCTCTTCCATGGCGAGATCATTTTTTTCAATATCCTGTTGCGACTTGACCGAGATATATTCCCCAGCTGCCATCGAGGCTGCACCAGAAATCAGGCCAGCAACACAAGCAATTAAAAGTGTTTGTGACGAAGCACCACTGGCTGCCATCCCGACAACCAGACTGGTCACGGAAATAATTCCATCATTGGCACCAAGCACTGCGGCACGCAACCAGCCAGAACGTTGTATATAGTGTTTTTCATGATGATGGGAATGAGGCATGTCTTTCTCGTTCTTCTAGCTGATGAAATAAGATTTTAAATTTTAGCCACTTACTATTTTATCATCTTACTTTAAGCTAAATATTTCAAATATGAATCTTCACTTTCAGAGATATCTTCGAGTTTTATTTACTTATTTTTAAAAAATAAAAATTATTTATAGAGAAAGCTTAAATGAATTTTAGCCAGCGGCCGCCATAAGCAACTCACTGGCTATACCTTAAAGGATGAACTTCTGATTATTAACAATGACCTCTCACTTTATATAAGTAATAAGGCCAAACGCTTAAACTAAATACATGGCATTAATCACTGATATCAAGACCATGCCTTAGCCTCGGATGGCAGCTTCAATTGCAGCGACATCAATTTTCTTCATGGTCATCATGGCATCAAAGGCTCTTTTAGCAACACCATGGTCTGAACTGTATGATGCTTCAAGTAAAGCTTTAGGGATGATTTGCCAAGATACTCCCCATTTATCCTTACACCATCCGCATTCACTTTCCTGACCACCATTATTGACGATCGCATTCCAATAGCGGTCAGTTTCTTCCTGATCTTCTGTGGCGACTTGAAATGAGAAAGATTCATTATGTTGAAATACAGGTCCTCCGTTTAAACCAATACATGGAATACCCAGTACGGTAAAGTCTACTGTGATGACATCACCTGCTTTACCAGAGGGATAATCTCCAGGTGCAAGAACGACGGCACCTACAGATGAATTTGGAAAAGTTTCTGCATAAAATCGTACAGCTTCTTCAGCATCATGATCGTACCAAAGACAGATGGTATTCTTTGCGATATTCATGATCTCACCTCTTCTTTCAGAATAGGTTTTAGACTACTTAAGAACTCTTAAATATCTCATCTATTAGTTGAGTCCTACTCTTCCCATCTTTCACCTAAAACGAGAGTAAGCCTGTTTTAGAATTGTATATTTATTGATCTAATTGGCTGAAAGCGTCATCAAAAAGAATAGTTTTAAAAAGTCGAGAGGAAACCTTTATCACCACTTAATCATAATATGTGATTCTCTTTTTAGAGAATCGGTCAAGCTGCTTTAAAAATCCTTCGAAATAATCTTTCTGCTTTTCTTCAGTTCGATAACCTGCATATAAAGTCCGGCGCAGTCCATTCGGGGCTATACAATTCAAACGGCGTGAAGTCACCCAGCCTTTTTGCTCATATTCATTCACTACCCAATCTGGCAAGGCTGCAATTCCCCGACCACTGGCAACCAGTTGAATCAGCATTTGAGTCAAGTCGGTGGTCCGAATTTGTTTAGGTAAAATATTCGTTGGAATAAACAGGTGTGACATGATGTCCAGACGGTGCTTGTCCACTGGATAAGTAATCAGTGTTTCTTCCGCCAATTCTTGGACGCTAATACTTTGGGCACGCACTAAAGGATGAGTATTCGACAGTACCAAGCGCGACTCATACTCAAAAATCGGGAAATACTCTATACCCTTCAGTTCAATCGGATCGGCGGTAATAAGCAGATCGAATTCCCCTGTTTGTAATAATTCATGCGGATTGGCCTCAAAGCCAGAAGCGAAATCCAAATCTACATCTGGATATTGAATACGATATTGATTCAGTAAAGGCATCAACCAGTCGAAACAGCTATGGCATTCGGAAGAAAAAATGATCCGTCCTGTCTGCCCATGCACAATGCGAATGATATCACTCTGTGCAACATGGACTTGAGGCAAAATATCATCTGCCAGCTTCAGTAAGCGCTGCCCGACATTGGAAAAACTGACCGGGCGACTACGGCGATTGACGATTTCGACTCCGAACCATTGATCCAATTCACGAAGCTGATGGGACAAAGCTGAAGGCGTAAGACAAAGATCTCCTGCTGCTGCAACCAGTGAGCCATGTTCTCGTAACGCGACTAAGGTTTTTAAATGACGAAGTTCTAACATGAATGCCCTGAAACCTATTTAATCTGATTCAATCTTAATTAAATAAGCTTACCCTATTTTGAACTTTAATATTATTAAATTTCATTTTAAAATTTATAGAATGAATTTTTCTCAACCAATAAAATCTACCACTCTTATCGATACAAAATAAAAACCTCCGAAATTAGGAGGCTTTTACTTCAGTTAGAGTTTAAGACTCAACCTCTTTTCAAAAGAAGGAAACACCCTAGCTCAAAAATCATGAGACATTTCCTTCTATTCAGGCTTAATAAACTTAACTGTTTTTTATGGACTGAAAGACTTGATAGGCTGCCTTGATTCGCTCTGCATTGGGAATTTTTTTATTCATCATCATCACCAGTCCAAAATTTTCTTCCGGAACAAACAGCACATAGGTGCCAAAGCCATTGGTTGAACCGGTTTTATGAAAGACTTGTGATTTTTCCTGAATAGTATTTTTGACTATTGGATTTGCTTGCATCACGACTTTTTCAGAATTACTTTCCAGCAAAATATCGAGCGTCGTCGGATATGAAAAAGTCTCCCAACCGAGTGCTTGGGTCATTTTCCCAAGCTTAAAATATCCATGATGAGTTTCCAGAAGTGCTTGTTTAATATCAGGCTTGTTCTTTTTCAGATTCAGATTGGTATCTAATAATTTCAGCATATCGGGAAGTGTAGATTTCACCCCATAAGCCTGAGCATCCAGAGCTCCCGGGTTTACCCGCACCGGATGATTGTTCTGATCATAACCAAAAGCATAATGAACCCTTTGTGCTTTCGGAACATTGAGATAGGTATTCTTTAAATTGAGTTTTGGAAAAATCGTCTGTTCCAGCAATACGCTAAAAGGAACATTCATTGATCTTGCACTTAACTCACCAAATAAGCCAATACTTGGATTTGAATATTGCCGATATTGGCCAGGCGGATGTTTAACCTGCCAATTTTGGAAATACTCTAAAACTTGCTGATCAGTCTTAACCTGATCCGGAAATTGCAAAGGTAAGTTTCCACTCGTATAAGTCGCTAATTCCAGCAAACTGACTTTGTTGATTTCTGAATTCTTTAAATCAGGCCAATATTTAGCTGGATGATCATTAAAAGAAAGCTTGCCCTGACTCTTGGCATAGCCCCCTGCAATGCCCGTAAAGATTTTACTTACAGAACCTAATTCAAAAATTGTTTGCCGATTTACAGCTTTATGGTCGATATGAGATTGCAGGCCATAATAGTATTCATGATTTTTTCCCTGATAAATCACCCCGACTGCCATTCCCAATACATCATATTGTTGCATGAGCGGCTTGAATGACTGATCAATAGCAGCCTTAATATAATATCCCTTTGTTTCATCTGCATTTGCCTGAACGCTAAATCCTATAGCCAAGACAATGATTCCTGCCTTAAATCCCTTCACATTACTTAAAACCATTCTTATTTTTTATCCCATTTAAGAAAGTGGTTATCTTCTCACTTATTTCCCCACTCATCCTTAGTAGATTCTTTATTTCTCTTTCTATTGATTAGTGAATTCAATTTCTGAACTATTCAATCTCTCTTGTCTATAAGTTGCTCCCTCATAGAGGACATATAGTCATTCCAAGCTTTCTCCACTTTTTTATAAAAATGATAGAATTGGCATACCTATAAAATTTGAAAATAAAATATAAGAGTTAAATAAAAATAAGCTAAATTTAGCTATATCTCTAAACTTAAGCTTTTATTTTATTGACTAAAAAATTATTAAATCGAATTTCAATATTACCATTTAAAATAAAAACCTCCCAAAATAAGGATGTTTAAAAAATTAAAAATATATTTGAAAAATAAATCAGGCTATAAAATATATAAATTATTTTTAATAAAATCTTTTAATATAGTAAGTTTTTGATTATATTTATATTTTAAAAAATAAACCTAAAGATAAAACTATTCTATTTGCTTAAAAATAAATACTCATTTAAATATATACCCCCATAACCCTATTTATCTATCTTGAATTACTACAACTATCCATTAGCACTTTTAAAATCAAAAAACGTTATATAATCATTTATACGCCTTTTATATAGGTTGGATGATTGTGCGTTTAACCTTTCAGAAAGCTTCTATTAGACCTCTTTCATAAATCATTTTTTGCTCAGTTCCAAGTTGTAGATTCCAGCGATTAAATTGAATCTCAAACCAAGCCTTTTACCTCTATTTCGATAACGCTCAGCAAGAATTTTGAAGGTTTTCAGGCTGCCAAATACATGCTCAATTCCGATTCTTCTTTTATTGATTTCTTGATTATAGATTTTCAATTCAGGATCCAATTTACAGTGTCTTTTGGCTTTTAATGGCAACAGGC